>NZ_VFYP01000008.1 GCF_006443685.1 Rhizobium glycinendophyticum
CGCGGGGTGGAGCAGCCCGGTAGCTCGTCAGGCTCATAACCTGAAGGCCGCAGGTTCAAATCCTGCCCCCGCAACCACTGAGACTTGAATCTGCTGCCACTCAAGTCGCTTCCTTGAAAGCTCCTCTGCGTAACCCGCGAGGAGCTTTTGTTTTTTGTCCTCCGTGTCGAGTTCACCGCACAGCTGACGCGCTAAAACATCCTGGTCCACCATTGCCTTGAACTTTGCTTCCATGATTTGCGCGATCTCCATGGCAGCGAGGATGGATGCAATGCGGCCATGCACTTCCAGTGCCGGCGGTTGACGGCCCGGGGTGCTGGCGACGACCACTTTCTGTATGAGTTGGCGGATGATGCCGATCAGCGGCTGCTTGGTCTGGGTATCAGCGTGATCTCGCATCATGTAAAGCATGGCGTGGATCACCGTGCGGACTGTGTCTTCGTTGATCTCGTCGCGCAGATCTGCGAGGCGTTCTGCATCGCTGATTGGCTTGTCCATCGACGGCGCGCTTGCCAGCTGCCGCTCCAGTTCTTCTCGTTCTTCATCGAGCCTGTCGAGCTGGTCGTCGAAGGCCGCGATAGGCCGTCGGCCTTCGGCGGCTCGTTGTGACATCTGGGCGATGATGCCTTCTTGTTCGCGCTTGTTGCGCTCCAGAGCGGCGGCGATGTCCTTGGTTTGATGGGCAGCAGTCTTCTGCTCCGCGAGTTCGCTTTGCAAAACTTTCTCCAAAGTCCGGCGGAAAACGTCCATGTGTACCAAAGCTGCAGGGATGGATGTCAGGATACGGTCCTCGAGTTCTCTGCGGAGGATCGTCTTGTGATTGCTGCAACAGGCTCCGCCAAGAACATCCAGGGGAAGCTTTTTGCGGTGGTTGGTGCAGCCGTACCGATCCTTGGCCATGATTGCATATGGTCCGCCGCACTCGGCACATTCGAGCAGTCCACTCAGGAGATAGCTCGGACGGTGAGTGCGGTTTAGGGGATTAGAGAGTGTCCGTTCGAACTCGCCCCGCACGCCTAACTGCCGCCGCTTGACGGCGGACCAAAGAACGTCGGGGATAATGCGCAGTTCCGGGCGTTCGTCGACGACCCAGTTGTCGCTATCATTATGGCGGGCGATTCTGCGTTCCGTGTCCGGATTTTGCGATACTCGCGGCGGTTCCAGATAGCCCTGCCGAGATAAAGCTCGTTGTTCAGGATGCCGGTCCCGCGGTCGACATGACCGCGGATCGCGGTGTCACGCCACGCAGCCGCGCGCGGGCCCGGAATGCCTCTACGGTTCAGTTCGACTGCGATCTGGCTCGGCGACATTCCGTCGGCATACGACCGGAAAATCTCCTGGACGATCTCGGCTTGTACCGGGTCGACCTCGCGCAGGCCCGGGATGCGCTCTCCATGCGCATCGTACGCGAGTTTGACCCGGTAGCCGTAGGCAAGGCATGTCGTGGCCTTGCCTCGGCGGACCGCGGTCTTCATGCCCTCACGTGTCCTATACCGAATTTGGGCGATGAGCTCTTGGCTGAGTGTCACGCGAAGGCTCATCTCGATATCCGTGACCGAAGAGCCGCCGTACACTGTCCATAGCTCGGTGTTGTGGTAGCGGAGGCGCTTCAAGAATCCATTGCCGTGCTCGGCGTCGCGTGAAATGCGGTCAACCGTCACGCACAGGACGAGGTCGACCTTGCCGCTCGTGATCCGTTCCAGAACGCGCTGGATGCCTGGGCGCGTCATGTAGTCGGAGCCGCTGACCGCTCTGTCGGAGTAGGTGTCGACCAGCTGCCAACCACGGTCCTCGATGAAGCTCTGACACAGTTCGACCTGGGTCTCGATGGACACATCTGTCTGTCGATCAGTGGAGTAGCGTGCGTATATAATGGCGGTTTTGGCGTTTTTTGCGGTCATGGCTTCCCCCGACGATCCTCGCCAGTTAGTGAATGGTACCTACTGCCACAAGGGGGCCGCTTCCCACGATTCTGGTGCAAACGGCGTTTTATGAAGTAATGGGGGGAGAGGGGACTTGGACTGCAGACGGCGTTTGCGATGCGCCAGCTGCCTGCCGCATCACCTGTGGTCACTGAAGGCACCGGTCATTCGTCCGGCTCGGGATTGATTCCAAGATGCACTTTGCGCCGGAAATCCCATTTGCCGTCGACGTATCTGTCGATGAGGTCGCCGAGTGCCTCGTCGGACTTATTCCGGTCGAAACCCTGCTCGACCAAGGCTTCCAAGATATCGGTCTCGACCTTGTTCATCCGCGCGGGATTGCCTTCCCGCTCGGCGAGTTTGGCTGTTCCGAGGATGAGCCATCGAAGCGCGACGCGGGCGATGTCGTCGCGGCCCGGTCGCCGGAGCCGTCGCTGCTCATCGCGGTAGGCCTGCTGGCGCTCTCGCTGGTCTCGCAGGCGCTGGGTGCGTGATCTCGCCATCTTAGCCTCCCCCCGCAAACGGCGTTCGTCCGAGAATCGAAGATATCGAATGTGGAATCGGAGACGGCGTTGGCAGTGAGTGTGATCGACAGACGGAGATCGCTTGTGAGCAGAAATCGCAGACCGGGCGATCCCACTCGGCAGCCCGACTGTCTGTGGGGGGTGTAAATAGTGCGTCGAGCATCTCAGTCACCTAGCCCTCGCATGTAGACGACATTGCCGACCTTGCCGCGAACCAGATCGCTGCTGAGCGTACAAGCCTCAAGTTCTGAGAAACGCGCCGGATCATACTCCTTGAAAACGGACGGCCGGTAACAGTCAGCCCGGAAGGGCAGCCATAAAAAACCTTGAATACGCACG
The DNA here is from genome assembly GCF_006443685.1 of Rhizobium glycinendophyticum. Classification (NCBI taxonomy): domain Bacteria; kingdom Pseudomonadati; phylum Pseudomonadota; class Alphaproteobacteria; order Hyphomicrobiales; family Rhizobiaceae; genus Peteryoungia; species Peteryoungia glycinendophytica. The sequence continues at coordinate 2,786 of NZ_VFYP01000008.1, forward strand.
GGTTCCGCGTCGTCGAGAATGTTCGCCCGGATCATCGCTGAGGTCCAATCCTGGGTCAGTCTGTCCGTCTCCTCGACAGAATTGATAGACGTGACCAAGCGCGGGACATGCCCGTAGTCCTCCTCGAAAATCTGCTCCTGATATGGCCGCTCGAAGAGGATCTGCCCCCGATCAAGGAGCAGGATGCGATGGATGTCGACGAAGCTCGGCAGCTCCGCATGCAGCTGCACCATTCGGCCGTCAAGCCTGACTTCATCGCCGCCGTATCGTGCCGTCAGTTTGATATAGGCGTGATGCAGTTCTAACGCGTGGATCTCGCAAATGCGCTCTAACCGCCTCTGATCGCCGGTGACGGAATCGATAGCGCCTCGGATCATTCCCTGACTTAGTTCAATCGCGATTGCTTTACCGTGAAAGACCGGCTGGCTGACGTAGAGGCTACCGAGTGCGAAAGATGGGTCGAGCTTGACAAAGGATGTGCAGAAAGCTGATGTGCGGGCCGCTGTTTGCCCAGCTTCGGTCGGTGACGAGGCCTCTGAGCCGTCATGAGGGATGTGGCAATTGGCGAGCAGGCGAGAGGGGGGCACATCCACCTTGGTATGTGTCGTTGTCGGATTATCTATAGTCATGGATTTTGGGTTACTTTGTTGCACCTGCATCTAGGCTCAGGCGGATTTTGGTCGGCGTCAATGACCGGACCGGCCTGATCGCGGCATCTCTCGCACGGCGTTTGCTACAAATGCCGAAACTTCGCGTCCAAGATCGACAGCCAAAGGAAGATGCGGTCCACGACAGCACAGGCGGCATGCAGTTCGACAATTGCGAAGACGGCTTTTGCTTCTGAATCGGCTGGGCTGCACTTTGAATCGATAGTGTCAAAATCGGAATCGGTAATGCGCAATGTATCTGAACGCAGTTTACCGGTCTCATGATCTTTCCTGCTGGTATACTGCTTTGCCAGCATACCAAGATGTACTGATCCGCGTCCCTCCTTATCTAAAACACCGCAAGACGAGGCCCGGACGAACTTAGACCATTCGCCTGGGGGAGGCCGCTAACGGCGTTCATACAGATCTGCCCTCATCGCGGCCGAGGATGTCCCTTACCGCCGCGCCGTCTAGATAGCGTCGGTTGTCCAGCTCCCGGGCCAGTCGGAGCAAGGCTTCTCGATGCTGGGTGACTATGGACATCGCCGCACCGAAAGCTTCTTCGAGGCGCTTATTGACCCGTACTGCCAGCGACCGATCGTAACGGAGGTCGTGGTGTGGACGTTCGCTCGGCATGTACAGCAGAGGCAAATCCCTCGCACATCCGAGCACTGTCTCGAGGCGCACGGCGTTTGTGGTTGCGATCTCTAAATCGCTACCTTCGCTGCCGCCGTGACCTATCAACGTCTCATCAAAAACGAGGCTCTCGGCCGCACGTCCTGCGAGATAGCAGGTGATAACCTGCATCACGCCGTTCTCGGTCTGGGGCATTACCTCAGGCCATCGAACCGATGTTGCACCCCCGTCACCGCGACCGGTGGTGACCGACTGGACCTCTGCGATGCCGAGGGTTGCGAACGCCACCGCATGGCCTGCCTCGTGAACTGAAATCCGCCAACGTACATCTGGAGGCACCGAGCCAATCTGTCGATCGAGCACCTCCAGGATATCACTGTAACGCAGTTTACGCTTGGCGCGACGCGCGATGCCGCGTGCGTCGCGGATCAGACGTGCGATATCAGCGCCAGTCATGCCTTGCGCTGCAAGAGCCAGATGGCGAAGGGCTGACGGCCGATCATTGCGCCGGGAGGAGCGCTTGTTGTTCGCTGTTCGATCAAATTGCATGGGCAGCTCCCTGAGACTGATTGCTGATCTTTGACCCAGTTTTGTGTGCACTCGCCAGTACCCCATTGAAATCTGGGCCCAGGTGATGGCGGATGATGCCCTGCAGTGCATCGATGTCGGGAGGCGGGATCTCGATGTGCCGCTCTAGGCGACCGGATCGGCGGATTGCCGGGTCAATCACCGATGGCCTGTTAGTTGCGCCGACGACGATGATCCCTTCTGACTTCGCTGTCCCGTCGAGAAGTTCGAGCAGCCGATTAACCACTGAGATCCAATAGTCGTCATATGTCCGTAATGCTGCGCCGTCGCGCCGACCAATACCATCGATCTCGTCGATGAGCAGAATTGCCGGTCCATGCTCTTTTGCAACGTCAAAGGCAGCTGTCATACGCTTAAGGACGTCACCCAAGTATCCAGGCTCTAGCCATTGGCCGACAGACGTCGCGATGAGCGGGATCTGAAAGGAGTTACATAGCGCGCGTGCATAAGTCGTTTTGCCGGTCCCAGGCGGGCCACTCAGCAGTAGCTTGGTGCTCATGTCTGCCCAGGAGAGCTTCTTGCTACGCCAGAGTACTAGATCCGTCTTGAGGTCGAGTGCCCACTGGCGTGCGTCGCCGTAGCCCGCCAAGTGCTCGACGCACGGATGCGGTGGGGCTCCTTTGCCGTTTACCTTTGCTGGCCGTTGTACTGGCTGGATTACATCTACCGAAAATGCCTTGTCGGCGCGGCGGCTACGATCGGAGCTGCTCAGGGTTCGAGTCCTGTTTTTGTCAGCATCCGCCTGCCTGGCGGATCCACCGCCTTCATCATCTCCCTCGACGGCCGGAGCCTCGCGCGAAAAGGCCTCAAGACGGCTCAACATGTTGCAGATCGATCGTCCTGGTTTAATGGCCAGTGCCAGATCGTCCAAACCGAGACGCCCCAGCGCGATCGTGTATTCCCGGGACGTCTCTTCCACCGCGACACGTGAGTGCACTGTCGTGATCTCGATTGCGCGGCTAAGGAGCCGCCAATCGATTTTTGGCGCATCAAGGATCAGGTCTGCGCTAGATGCCACACGATCAGGCCAGGGCTCTTCATCCTCAGCAACTACGAGGACTGGTCTCCCGGTTGAAAGTGCCTTTGAAAGCAGCTGACGCCGGTTCTCGGAGTTCTGATGTGTGAGATCACCATTCCGAAACGTTACAATGGTGCGCGAGTCGTATGGCTCCTGCCCCGAATACACACGCCTGCTCAGCGAGTATCCGCCTCCGCCGTCCCGCAGCCGCATGGCGGGCCCAATGACGCCATGCTCGATCATGAGCCCAAGCGCTTGTTCAAATCCGCGGGTAGGGACGCGCAGAAGCACGACCGCAGCCGGTCTGGACAGGATCTGAAGGACCTGGGCGGCTGTCAAATGTGATCGCCTCACGGCCTCAACAATGCTGAGGACAATGACCGTCTCTGTAATGGGCGGGAGATGGGCGACTGCTTGCAGGAGCCTGGCAAGCTTCACTAGGTATTGGCTATGATCTCCACTACCGTTGCGAAGGTGCGGCCGTTCCTCAACGTCTTCCGAGGTCACCTCGGTCTCAGCGCCGGTCACAGACGCGTCGATGTCACCGACGATATCCTCGATCACTAGGTCGATGTCATGTCTGCGGACTGTCACCGGTGGCAAGACAGGCAGCAATGCATCGCTTGATATAAGCCGCAGCAGAGTGCGTCGGTCTGCAGTGATAGCTCCGGTCAATGGCACAGCCCTTGCCCCAGGCGAATATATAGTAACCGTATGCATTCCGATGGTGCGCTGGTACGCGCGCAGGATATCGGCCGCGACTGCCGCCCGATATGCGATCCGCAGTGATCGGCGGCTAAGGCGGCCAAGCAAGTATCGCTCTAGACGATCAACGGTCATGGCGGATCTCCTCTTCCAGGAGCGACTTCAGCTGCGAGAGCCGACGACGGTCCAGTTCCGCAAGGTGCGGACTATCCGACTTCCAGAAACGGTGATGGCGGTAGACGCGCGCAGGTCTAATATCCATGTGCGATGAGCAGCGCCCTCTATCGGGTAGGCGCGCCGCTTCCATGATTGCCTCGTCGGTGTTCTGCTCGCGATCAAGCCACTGAAACAGCAAGCGTGCAGTCGGGTCGTTCTGCGCTACCAAGTCGCACAGGGCGTCACGGACTGTCCCCGGCAGCGCGTCGAGTGAGCGCCCGCGCCGTCTGGCGATGCTGAGCACGAGTGCCGTGACAAGCGCGGTGGTGTCGTTGGATAGTGCTCCGTTGCTGTCCTTAGCCGAGGGCGATTGGTGCAAGCTTGTGGGCGAGTTGGAGTAGCGAAGCCTCAGCGTGCCGTATTGGCGACGTAAGCGGTAAACCTGGAAATCAATGACAGGGTGAATCATAGCAAAAGCTCTTCCGTGGCCGGATCGCGTCCGGCAGATCTGATAGGATGGAAAGTGATGTGCGCCGCTTAGTGCGGTCGCAAACCGGGCCCAAGGACGCCGACCTGAATCGACGGCCGAGCTTTCGGGGGACGGCCACGTCGTCTTGCGGGCATCTCCGCGATGCGCTGCTGGGAGGGGTGTGCTTTAGTTGGTGCCACTGCACCCTCCGAAGGGCACGCTGACTTGGCTGTTGCCTCTGCGATTGCCGCTTGCCACTGCTTACGTAGACCGGCGCGGAAGGCGTTCATGCTTTCAATAGCCAGCCGCGACGCACCCTCTATCTGCAGCAGGTCATCGAGGCGAGACAGCGGCCAAACGCCATCTGATACATCCGTCGATGTCTTGGATCCGTCGATTATGGCTGTGCCGACGGTCTCGACAGCCAGCCGTTGATGGTCGCGCCACAGAAGGTCTGGCAACACAAGTCCAGATGCCGTCATCCTTTGTTGAAGCTCAAGGAGCTTGCTTCCGCCCAAGTACCCGGAAAGGCTTCGTTTTACATCTATGATAAGCGCGTAGCGACCGCCGGGGTCGGCGATGACGAGATCAGGATGATAAGTTGCTCCAGTCTGCAGAGGAGCCTCAAAGCTGATACCCTGATACAAAGTTTTGCGGTTGCGCTTGATGACCTCAATCGCGGCCGGGAGTACTGCGAGGCGAAGATCGGTCAGTGCCACCCTTGAGGGATGCGTCGAGGCAAGGGCGATGATGACAGCCTCCAAGAGATGTCCTTCCTGGACGGCGATCGCTCGCCCGAACGATGCCAAAGATTCAGCATCACCTTCGACCGCAGAACGCGCTATCTCGGGTGTAACAGTGGCACCAATGGCCTGCTCAACCAGCCTAGCAACAGCTGCGGACGCGGTCTTCAAGACATACGAAGGCGTGTCGGCGAATGAGCCGAAATGAATGTTTTGCATGGGGAATGTCCTGTCTGATCAACCGTGGATAGCGGCGGGCGTGCGGTCAACGGACGGTGATGCCGTGACGCCAGGTTCAGATCGAAGTTCAGGAGGTTCGATACGGGGCTTGCCCGTCAGCACAATTTGAATATTACACATGATAGCCCAAGCCTTCTCACTAAGGTTGCGGGTTAGGCTTCCACTTGGTGTTCCAGCACCGGTGGAAGCCGCCTTTCCGTGACGTTCGCTCGTCACACCGGGTACCTATAGATCAGGAGGAGTAACGATGGCAATCTCTGACCGATCGGCTTCTGAAAACATGGTTAACTGAAGATTCAGTTGCCTAGACTCATTTGGTTCAAGCATTTTTTCGAGGTGATCGACCCAAATGCAGGTCTGCTCTAGTCAATACTTGGTTGCTATTCTGTTGCGAGCAAGCCGGTCATAGCAGCGTGAGTTGTTGTTCCTCGGATGGAAACGCTCCGTGAGTTTTAAACGTGTTTATTGCCTCCAGCAGAAAACGCATGCACCGCTCGTCGGTAAGGCCATCCGCTGTCGTGCCCCCTGCGATCATTGGTGTCTCGGAGTAGACCCATGGCGGGCAGCCCTCGCTGGGGAGCAAGATGAGTGTCAGCAGCCCGCTGTTGTGCAGCAGGCTCCACTGCTGTCCTTTGAAGTGTTCTGATCCAAGATGGTGCTCAGCCCCTGCATCAAGATCGGCAATGTCGAAATCCTCGGTCTGCTCCAACAGTTCAAGGCACTCCAGGCTTAGGTCATAGTCGTCATAGGTGGCCAGCTTCGGCAGGCCGACTTGCTCGTTGTACACCCACAACCATGAGAGCACATAGGCACCGTTACGTGTTCGCTCTACGGGAGCATCTTGGTGCACATGTAGGTAGTCGCTCCTGCTGTCGGCGAATTCTCGGAACAGCGCAGCGTCCCGGTGCGCAGGAGCTTGAAGCTTCTTCAAAACCGAGGCCGGTACGGTGTCTTGTGATAAGAGAGCTATTTCCGTGTCGTCTAAATCAATCCACATCGTGGCAATCCGCGTTGATCCTGTACATAGGCTCACCGGGAAATTTGTCGGCCGCAATGCGGCCCGCGATCGCAACAACTAAAGACTTCGTCGACGCCTCTCCGCTGTAACTGTCCGGGCCAGGCCCTGCCCGTGCAAAATGATAGCAACCGGCTTTATCGATTTTTCCTAGCCATACTCTCGCTCGCTGTCGGCTATTGACGCCGATCAAAATCTCTAGGGACAATCGAGGGAAGGTCAATCAAACAGCGGCATCCCGCCGCGAAGGAATGAAAAGCATGCAAGAAACAGGTCCGAACTCGGGGCTAGCCTCAGATGCAATCAAATTCGTCTCGCAGATTGCAAATCTTTTGACGACAGAGGAGTACGCACAGGTGCTCATCGAAGAAGAAGAGGTAGATGAAATCGATGCCATCAATCTCGCTTATCGCGACTACGACGGGCGGGAGACGGTCGAAGCGCTGATCCGTGTCGCGCGGCATATTTGCGACAAGCATGATTCAACGAATTCCTGAAAGGCAGGACCCTGGATCGTTAATCTGACATCGTTGGCAAGTGAGCGACAGCGCTGACCATCAATGTAGCTGCGGGTGTAAGTGCCGAGCGGACGCTGTTTCCTCAGCTCGGTTGCCTGTTCCATTTCTGCCCCCCAATAGGTGCATCACCTATTGGGGGGCAGAAACATCTTGTATTCTGGGCTACGGATCCACAACGGATCGGAGACGCCTGCCGCGCACGGATTGGCTTGCAGTGGGTATGTGCTCGTTATCAAGACAACTGCGACGATTCACTCCCTTCTGGCGCTCAGACAGGCTTCAACTCATCGAACGTCCATTCCTTCCCTTCCGCGCAAACGTACAGCAATTTCCCGTCGCGCTGTGCGGTCTCTTGGCTGTTCCAATGGATATCAGTGCCACCCTCGTATTCTGGCTCGCCCGTATCCGGATCAATCCACGAGATCCGGGCAGTTGCGAGCAGGATCTCGGCGGTCCCTATGATTTGGCTACCATTCGGTGACACGAAAGGTACACTGTAATTATTGTTATCGTCATAGTATTCTGTCATATCTTTGGGCTATCCAAATATTAACTTTTGACACTGAAAACAGTGTATCGCATTATTTTTGTCGGCCAAAATAAAAAATGAATTATTAGTTTTGTTTCCGATAAGGGTTATTTATCGGCGGTGAGCCACCGCGGGCATTTTAATAGAAAGTACGGAACCGTAACTGGAATCTAGCTTTCGCTTAACGAATCATTTACCATTCAATGTCTTATGAACTCGCAAAATTGCCCATCCAGAGCCTGCTGCGACCGATCTCCGAGGCAGCGGTCTCTCTTGCCCGTCTCGACGAGCGCATTGCCCGCTCTCCCGTCGGCGAGGGCTTTCTCGAGCGCTCGCATTTCCTCGAGGCGCATGCCTCGCTCTGGGTCGATGGCGAACTCGTCCATCTCGAAGACCTCGTCCTGCATGACTCGCTCCGGGATATCCGCGCACCGACCCACGAACTCACCATCGCCCGCGACATCCTGAAAACCCGACGCCGCGTCGCCGCCCATCCGCCCGCCTGGGCGCTCTCGGCTCAAGGCCTCGCCTCCCTCCGCGGCCGGCCGTGGGCCGGAGCATCTTTGGGTGGAGACGGGGAGGGGGTGCCGGATGGCAATGTCCAGGTGGGCAGCATTGGGGCTGGGGTAGGGCAGGCCAAAGATCCTGACAATGATGGTCTGGGTGATGCGTTGGCCGCGATCGATGCTGTGCTCGCCCGCGCCGAGATCGCGATAGAAGAAGCCAAGAAGCCAGATCGTGTTAAGAATGCTCCGGACAAGGATCCGTTCGTTTACGATCTCGACTGGGATGAGGACGAGCGGCTGGCGGAGTGGCAGTCCGTGTTGACGCGCGCCCAGGATCTGCCGTGGGTTCTGCACGCTATCGTGGCGCTGGATGCCTGGAACGAGATCGCCGTGCTCCAGCACGCACCCTGGCTCGGCCGGCTTCTGGCCGCCTCGATCCTGCGCGAAGGAGGTGTGACCACCGGCTCCCATCTTGCGGCGATCAATCTTGGGCTCAAAGCGATCCCTGTCGATCGGCGCCGGCATCGTGATCGCGAGACGCGGTTGCTGGCGATATCAAGGGCGCTGACGGTTGCCGCAGAGACGGGGCTGAAGGAGCACGACCGGCTGGTGCTGGCGCGGCAGCTGATGATGCGTAAGCTGGAGGGGCGCCGGACGTCATCCAGGCTGCCAGAGCTCGTCGAACTCGTCATGGCGCGGCCGTTGATCTCGGCCGGCATGGTGGCAAAGACGCTGGAGGTTACGCCGCAAGGCGCGCGCCGTATTGTTCAGGAGCTTGGTCTTCGTGAGATGACAGGCAGGGGGAGGTTTCGGGCGTGGGGCGTGATATGAAACAGCGTGCCGAACTAAAACCCGGGAAGAATTGCAGTCCACATTGCGAATGACCAAGTGACCTCTGCTATGTCCAACCCTCTCAGGATCGTAAGAAGAAAAAATGAGTTTGAAGTCGGGGCAACCGCTACCGGGCGGTCAATACGGTAAGTGGAGATTGATGAAACGTATCGATGGCGGAGGGAACGCCGACGTGTGGATCGCTCGTGACCCTGAAAGTCGAGCCGTCGTGGCGATAAAGATACTCCATAATCTTGGGAAGGAGCCCCTTTCCAGATTCCGCAACGAGATCACGGCTCTGCAGGAACTTGGCAACTTGGAAGGGATCATCCCGATTTTGGATTCCGAATTTCCGGAAGGAAAAGGTTCTCGTCCCTGGTATGCCATGCCGGTGGCCGAAACCAGCGTGGCATTTTTCAGAAACGCCAATGCAAAGTCGATCGTCGCCGAATTTGTGCGTCTGGGTGAGACTCTTACGGTGCTTCACGCAAAGAAATATGCGCACCGAGATATAAAACCGCAGAACCTCCTGGCCTTGAACGGTCGGCTGTGTTTCTCGGATTTCGGTCTCGTCAAATATCCAGACTTGACTCCAATTACACCTGAACGGCGCGACGTCGGCGCCAAATTCACAATGGCGCCAGAAATGCGTAGAGAAGCAGGGGAAGCTGATGGGCTGCCTGCGGACGTTTTCTCCTTCGCCAAGACCCTTTGGATTTTTTTGACTGGCAAGGGTTTAGGCTTCGATGGTCCGTACGCTGCGGATTCGAGCGTGGGACTCCAAAATTATTTGCCTGGACAGTACACCACAACGTTGGATGTCCTACTCAGTGATTGCACCCAGCATGATCCTGTTGCTCGACCCGAAATGGGGGAGGTTGTTGACAGACTTCGGTATTGGCTGAGAGTGATCGATGACCGTGCGCTACAGAATGCGAACCAATGGGCGGAGTTTGCTCAAAAGTTCTTCCCTCGCCAAACGCCCGAAGAAGCAGTTTGGACGGACGTGGACGCAATCGTTGATATCCTCAACGAGATTGGTCGGGTCCCGGGCCTGAACCATATGTTTTTTCCAAGTGGAGGGGGCATGACGATCGAGGAGGTCCGACGTGCGCCTGAACTGGGTTTTATTGAGCTTCACACGGGATTCGTGACTTTGCTGAAGCCAGCGAAGCTCTCCTTCGTTTCTTTCAGACAAGATCCGAAGTGGGACTATCTCCGCCTCGAAGCGGCTCCTGTCGAACCAACCGGTTATTATCCTGTCGAGGCCGGCGACTACTACGAATATCTGTCAGAGCTGAACCCGGGCCAATACGCGCATCCTGACGTCGTGGACTACCGTGAAGACACCGAACGTGAATTGCCGGGGGGCTCAAGAAGTATCACGCGCTATCTCAGGGGAAGCTTCGTGTTTTTCAGCACGAGCTCCCCATACAATCAGGATAGCTCCACCTATGACGCCCGACACGAGCAGATGAGTGCGGACGAATTCAGGAAGTACATGAGGCGAAATGCCTACAGAGTACGCAGTATACTAGCGAACTGAGACCGGACGACAGCCTCGCCAGTTCTGTGATCTAGTTAACGAAATTGTTGGCTCATGGCGCCCATGGACAAGCTTTTCTTGGTCAAATTCCCTGATAAGTTGCCTGCATGACCAATCCCGCCAAACTTGCAGCAATGCTGCGCTTTCATCTCAGCGAATTGTCGCCTCAGAACGCCCACCACCAATTTGAGCATCTGGCCCGGCATGTCGCACGGGCTAGGCTCTACAGCAACATTCTTCCAGCGACTGGACCGGTGAGCGCCGGCGGTGATGGCGGAAAGGATTTCGAGACGTTTCGTACCTATCTTGCGGTCGGTCGGGATCCAGGCTCGGCATTCGCAAATCACACCTCGGGCGCGCGGGTTGTTGCGTTTGCCTGCACACTGGAAAAGAAAATCGAGCCTAAAATCAGAAAAGACATGGAGACCATCTCCGTGGGCGGCGGTATCGACGAATTGGTGGTGTTTTGCGAAGCAAATGTCCCTGTTGGCAAGCGACACAAGCTTATCGCCGAAGCAAAGGACAAGGGTTTTGATCTGCAGATATTTGATGGCAATACCCTCGCAGAATTGCTGACCGAGCCGGACCTTTTCTGGGTCGCGGAAGAATATCTTAAAGTTCCTGCTGAATTTTTCCCAGTCGTAAGTCGTGACGACGGTTATCTGCAACACAAGCGAGAGTGGGCGAACCGTAGCGTAATACCAATCAGCATGGCCGACTTCGTCGCGGTAAAGTCCGGCTTGCGCAAGGCAACCTTCGATCCAGACGCGCGTCCGGATCTAGGCTTCTGGCTCCGCCGGATGGAAAGTTTCCTTTGCAAAGAGGCGCCCCGCGGTTTGCTGCGGTCGGCCTTATACGAGATCGCGGTAGCTAGTCTACGCGGACGCAACGATCTGTCCGACCAAGCGGATCACTTGGCTGATTATTTCAGTGACCTCGACGAATTCCTCTCGATCGGAGATTTAACGGATGCAACTACCCTGTTGATCTATAGTTTTGGAGCTTTTTGGCTTGGGAACTATCGTGCGGATGACACCGATCTTTATCAGTGGCGGGCCAAGATCGAGCAAGCACTTGAGACCTGTTTCGCCGCTGCCAATGGACCGGGTCAGCGCGCCGGACTCCTCAATATTCTTGGGATGCTGGAGCTTACACCGAAGAAACCTGGCAGCACCCCCGAACTTTCTGATGCTTTGCAACGATGGCAGAGCATGCTCGATAACGTCGAGGAGGCGCCTCTCTTTCCGCTCGAGTCCTTTGCCGATTACATTATCAAAATCGTCGGAACTTACGGAAGCGACAAAGCTCTGGAGGATCTGGCAAACCGTGTCGAGGATATGTTCGCGTCACGCGCTGGAACTGCTGCAGCTGGAAAGAAAGCCGTCGACCGGGCCCTATCGCTCATTGAACGCGACGAGGCGACAGCGGCGATACGCGTTCTTCACGCTGCGAAGGCGAAATGGTTCTCGGGAGAGATGATGGGATCGGTAGTGCGCATCCTGCTCCTTCTGTCGGAGCAATATTGTCGTCTCGGTCTTGCCTATGCCGGGAAATATCATGCCATGGTCGGCGCATTTCTCGCTCGTTACGAGCCGCATGGCGAAATGCGTCAGCTGGAGCCAGAATGTTTGATGGCGCTCGTCAATGCAGAGGAGGCGGCTGGAAATTCCTTCGGATTTCTTCAGCTTCTGCCGCTCTATCTCGATAGCCACGTGCGCAACGATGACCGCCCGCTCGAAATGGAGCGCCATCCTGAGCTCTCGCAAAACCTCGGACAGCTGGCGGCTCTGCTCGGATTTCTAGGAAGAGGCAATCCCAGTGTCCGGATGGCACTCGATCCGACGATCGCAAACTGGCCTGAACCAATCAGAGGCCCAATTATCGAAGCGGCGGCTGCAAAAGATGGGTTCTGGCTGAATGGAACGTGGGACGAGGCCTGGGCCGAGCTGGAGGAGGCACTCCTTGACCGTCCCTTCGGGGACCTTGGACAAGAACGATGCGTCCGCTGGCAGGCTCTCGGCCTCGAATGGTCCTGTCACTTTGCCAACGACTATCGCACCACGCCGCATGCAGAGCAGCTGATCAGCGAACTGCAGCTGATCGCCTGCGCGATGGCGGATCGGGATCAAGGTCTCGTGCCATGCTCAATCGAACTCCATGTCTCGATCGGCGATAGTGCTATGCATGGAGTAAGGGTTACTGGGCCGACACCTGAGGACCGCTCATTGCGTATCTCCGTATCGGATGTTGATCGCGGTCCTGAACAGTCCATTGACGCCATGGTCGTCTTTGGCACGGCCATGCGTGCCTGCTCCGTGCTTGACGATGCGGCACTAATGGAGGCTTTCGACCGTGATCCATTTGATGCGTTGTTCGTAGGGCGACCCTATAGCGAACTCTATCGGGAGTTTATGCCGTCCGCGATCTTCGACGAAGCGACGCGGCTCGCGACATCGCCACTCGACCCGGATAGGTCGTTCAAGTGTCGAGCTGGGAGGAGGGTCGACTGGTTTGGCGGACCCAGCCCGAATTTCGATCAAGCGCGTGCGGAAGAAGATATTCGAAGACGATACGACTGGGCTCGGCGTGCGCTCAGATTCACGCTCGATAGAGCGATGGACGATCGGGAATTTTTGAGCCGTCTCCTGATCCTGCACCAAGAGGGCAGGACCGACTGGGAGATCCTCAGTGTGCTGAATAACATTGCTGTCGCGGCGAGGGGATTTTCGCCCGAGCGCATGACACCGGAAATCCGTGAACAGGCCCAGCGCGCGATGGAGTTCATCGAGCAGCCCAGTGATGCTTTGTCGGCAGAGACATTTTCTGCTTTCAACATCGAAAATTACTCAAAGGCCTTTGTTGGTGCCTTTGCGGGAAGTTGGGAGCTGCACTGGCCCGAATGTGCGACGTACGATGAAATGGAAGAATTTCTCGTAGCGCGTTACGGCCTCAGGAGCGTGGATCTCCCTGACGACATGAGATTAGATTGGGAAGCCATCGAACGAAAGCTGACGCAATTATAGCCGGACCAAAGCCTATCGTGTTGATTCTGGAGTATGGTTCCCCATGAGCTTGGGATGGTTCGGTATCGCCCGCAGATCAGTCAATCCAGCCGGACCAAATTCTTGGCTCGCCTACGAGTCTTGCGCGGAAGGAATTTAGTAATGAGCGGGCCGTCGGTTCCGGTCCTTCAAGAGCAAGCCATCTTTCGCTATCAGCCCCTGTCGCGAGACTAGACCAGGATATCTGTTTCTGCTGCGACCGTCGTCTCAATGCGAGCCTTCGCGGCGATCACGCCACTATAGAGATCAACCTCGATGCCTGGAGCCTTCAACGTCACGACCAACGAATAGCGCGTCTTGCGATTAACGATATCCTTGGCGGCTCGATTGCGCCACCAGCCTACAACCGGCTTGACGCACAACAGCTCACGGCTCAACAACTCGATGGCAGGCCCTGACCATACGTCGCAATGCAGGGAGCCTGCCGAAATGCTGCCCGGGCCAAACATCCATCGGGCATCGTCGGCATGATTTGGCGCCCGCGCACCATCTTCGCGCTCTGCGGCATTGACCCGCTGCTTGAAGCGTTCGGCAAGCTCGCCGCGGCGCTGTAGGTCGAAGCGCAGGCCGAAGGATTGGTAGCGCTGTGGATCGACATTGGCCGAGAACCCCGGATTGGGGTCCACGAAGTATGACAGCGTGACCTTCAGCTCGACCACGGTGTTTTGCAGATCCTCCAGGATCGCAGCCGGAAGCGGGAGCTGGTAATAATGGCACTCGTTGAATTCCCGCTGCCCCTTCAAACGGAACGGTTGGATAGCGGCCTGAGCGATCAGCGCCAGATGGTTCTGCGCCGAAGCCGACGCGCGGTCGAAATCAGGTACCCCATAGCCGAACCGCCTCATCAGGGGGTACCGGTCCTTCTTTCCCGCAGGACTGTTCAACTGCTCAAGCATTGGATCGGTCCATTCGGCGCTATGAATGACAAGCGCCCTGATGGTTTCCGGCCAATAGTTTGGGTACTCGGCCGTGAGCCTTGCGACCATGCGCGCGGCTTGTGCGGTCGCAGCGCTCGTCGCCTGAAACGCCGTGAGGGCGTTTGCCCCGGTTGTCGGCGATGTGGTTAGAAGTGACAGTGAATCTAGGCTGAGAACCTCTCGGCGGGCCGGGCTGAGTGCGCGATTGCCGGCCTCTAGGACCACTTCCGGCTTGATCGGCGCGCGGGCGTGAGCCCAATTGACGCTCGTGCGGCTGAAGGGGCTGAGTTCTCCGGGGCCGGCAAGGCACGACCAATCTTCGTAGCCCACGTCGGAGATCTGATTGAGGTCGGTGTATCCGCCGACGGTGATGGCGTTCCAAGCCTGACTCGGGTCTTCGGCGGGGTAATCGTCCTGCCGGGAAATCCGAGCGTATTCGATCTCGGCCGGGACGTTGCCGGCAGAAATGACGAATAACCGTTTCGGAGCGTCGTCGTCGTCGCCATTCATCGTGCCGGCCGCGGCTTGGTCGATCGCAGCGCTCCAGGTCGATGGCCGGGCACCGGAAACATTGTCGTTCGTCACCGCCATACAAAATACCCGGCTTCTCTCGGGTGCAGCGATTTCTGCCAGCGATACCGCGGTCTGGCTGATCACGCCGTAGGAGTGCGGATCGTTCGGGTCCATATCCTGCGGCGGCAGGAGCTTCACCGATTCCAGTCGATGGTTGAGCCGTCGCTCGGACCGATCGGATAGTGCGACCGTCAAATCCCCGTGCAGGGCCAGGCCTGCCATGGCCGTGCCATGGCTATGATGATCGTCGACGCCCCAGTCACGGTCGATTGCGTGTTGGTCGGCTGCAGCAAGTGCAGGCTCGATCAGCGAGTGGCCGCGATTGACTCCCGTGTCCATGACGCAGACGGCAGGAACCTCGTTTCCAGGCCAGACGATACGTCCAGCCAGATCGTCGACCCATTCGTTCTGGCTTTCCTGGGCGTCTTCAAGGAAGAACACCGGATTGTCGCTCGCGCGTCGAAGCTCGCTGACGACGCCGGTTGCGAAGGTCATCAACTCGATCGCGGCGCGGCGCGCGAGCACGGGGATGACGACCGCTTCCGGAAAATAAAGTCGGCGGTCGGCGGAGGCGGCACGCAGAGAGAGCCTGTGGCAGACGTCCTCGACGGCCACTTCATTATCGCGATGCGCCCAGATCGCCCACCACATCAGATGCTGAGGATTGTCGGGCAGGGCACTAGGGTCGTCGGTCCAGAAGACTTCGAGGCGTGCGCGCCTGATCTCCTCGATTTTCTCCACGCGGCTGGCGTTAGGCGGATTTCCCTTCGGGGAGAGGGGACCTGACAGATAGTCATCGAGGATCTGCTGGATGGCTTCTTGCGCATTGTCCGGAACGTAGAGCGCCACCGTGCGCACGTTATCAAGGTCCTTCGTCGCCCCCGGGCGTATGCCCTGCTTCTTCCATTCCAGGACGTCGGCACTGGTACCGGGTCGCAACTCAACTTCGATGTATCCGCCTGCGGCAGGTTCCAGTCTAGGATCTGCACCCCTGAGTTCGGTAATTGCGGCAAGCGCGACATCCAGTTCGTTGCGGAGTTTGCGCCCGTGCTCCGCACGGATGCGCGGCACGCTCGAACCACCGCTACCCGTGCCGGTATAGGGGCTTGCGGTATGGAGCGCCGAAACATCAATGTGCGGAAGCGTGAATCGGCCTGCCATCGGTCATTATACACGCTTTTCATCGAGGAAAGCGTCGCGCATCTCCCGACGCTGGTTAAGACGTTGCACGACGTCCTCGGTTGCAATCGTCTTGCGTTCATCGAGGATCGCGGTCTTGACTACATCATCGGCCGCGCGGACGATTTCGGATTGGCTGAGACCGTCGGCTGCCTTGACGATTTTTGTCCAGCCGAGCCTGGCTGATGACATCGGCTTGAGGTTGTTGACGATGATTTGCTTGATCTGGTCGGCCGTCGGCGCTTCAAACTCAAGGACCAGATCGTATCGACGCAACAGCGCTCGATCGAGAAGCGAGGGGTGATTGGTCGAACAAACAATGAGGCTGTCCGTCGAATTGCCCTCTTCCATGAATTGCAGGAATGAGTTGAGTACTCGGCGCATCTCGGCGACATCGTTCGTCGACGTTCGATGCGCACCAACCGCGTCGAATTCGTCAAAAAGGTAGACGCCTCGGCGCTTTGCGGTTTCGTCGAAAACTAGCCTGAGCTTTGCTGCGGTCTCACCCATATAGCGAGTGATGAGCCCTTCCAGCCGGATCACGTAATATGGCAGGTTGAGCTCGCCGGCCAGCGCTTCCGAGGACATCGTCTTGCCCGAACCAGGCGGCCCGACGAACAAAACCCGGCGATTAGGCGTGCGGCCATGTTCCCGCAGCCAGTCACGCTTCCTCTGCTGCCGGATCATATCTTCGAGATTGTCGAGCAATCCTGGCGCCAGAACCATGTCCTTCAGCTTGAAGCGTGGCTCGCGAAGCTCGAGAAGTCCTTCGAGGTCACCTCGAGGCGCCCCGAGAGGAATGGCAACACTTGCTCCTCGGGATTTGCGGGCCCGCGCCTTGTCAACCTCGGCTCGCATTTCATCAGCCGTGGTCTTGTGTCCCTGACGAGCCTCGGATGCGGCAATCTGGAGAGCAATCGAGAAAAACAGGTCGTCGTCGCCCTCAGCGCGACTTCGCAACATGGCAAGGATTTGCTTCGCGTTCGACACGGTCATTCTCTCTTCGTTGAACCAACTTAATACAAAACCGGGCGGCAATATAAGGCGGTGGCGGAGGTCATCCACACTGGGATCGTGCGATGAAAGCTACAATATTTCCTTACTCGGCACGGCGCGGGTTGGTGACGTAGCGCTGGTAGTCCTCCATCAAAATCGAACCGCCCAACAAAGTTCCCGACGACCAGACTCAGAACATATTAGGAACGTTGACCATGTTGCAAGCGAAGCTTTTTATCATTTGTAATCAAGGCCTTCATTAGGCCGATGTATGGGTCGAAGGTTCGAAACCCTTCAAGGCGACGCCAACTAGCCGCATTCGTCCACAACCCTTCGATGCCAACCACTTTGACGCGAGGAGCTAATCCTTTCGAGCGGCCATATATCCCCGGCTCCCGTCCCGAAGCATGCGCGTATAGGGATGCGCTATCCTGCCGTCGACAAGCTGCTGCTTGTCGGCAATTTCCACAAAGGTCCCGTGCTGCATGACGGCGACATGATCGCAAAGATGGGCGACTACCGCGAGGTCGTGGCTGACCAGGACATAAGTCAGTTTCTCTCGTTCGCGAAGATCCTTAAGCAGGTTCAGGATTTCGGCCTGGATGGAGACGTCGAGCGCGGAGGTCGGCTCGTCCAAAAGCAGAATGCGCGGCTTGAGGATCAGGGCCCGGGCAATGGCCACACGCTGGCGCTGCCCGCCGGACAGCTGGTGCGGGAAGCGATAGCGGAAGGCAACAGGCAGGCCGACATCGGTCAGGGCCTTCTCGATCCGCTCCTGCCTCTCGCCTATCCCGTGGATCTCCAAGGGCTCGAGCAATGTCCGGCCAATCGTGTGGCGCGGATGAATCGAGCCGAACGGGTCCTGGAAGACCATCTGCTGGCGGGCGAGCTGTGCCTTGCTGCGCTTGGCACCGATCGCTTCGCCTGAAATCCGCATGCTGCCGGTCCACTGCCTGTTGCGCCCGGCAAGCGCGCCCAGAATGGTCGACTTGCCGCAGCCGCTTTCGCCAACAAGGCCAAAGCTCTCGCCCTCGGCGACCTGAAAGGTCACGCCATTGACGATCTGCACGGCAGTCTCGCCTTTGCCGTAAGAGACGGTCAGGTTTTCGATATCGATCATGGCCATCAGTGTGCCTCCAGCCAGGCCGGGTCGCGGCTCAACACTTCCAGCCGGTCGCGGGGGCGATCAAGGCTTGGCAGCGCATTGAGCAGGCCCTGGGTATAGGGGTGCTTTGCATTGTTGAGATCGCGCGCCGCGATCGTTTCGACGATCCGCCCCGCATACATGATGATGACCCGGTCACAGAAACTGCTGACGAGGTTGAGGTCGTGCGAGATGAAGACCAGACCAATATTGCGCTCGACGACGAGGTCGTCGAGGATCGACAGCACTTCCTGGCGCACGGTCACGTCCAGCGCCGATGTCGGCTCGTCGGCAATGATCAGGGAGGGTGAGGCGATCAGCATCATCGAGATCATGATGCGTTGACCCATGCCGCCGGAGACTTCGTGCGGATAGAGGTCAAAGACGCGCTGCGGATCGCGGATCTTTACGCGTTCCAGCATGGCAAGCGTGCGCTCGCGGGCTGCGCGCTTTGAAACCTTCTCGTGCAGCAGCACGGTTTCGGCGATCTGCTCGCCAATGCTCATGACCGGATTGAGCGAGTATTTTGGGTCCTGCAGGATCATCGCCATGCGCCGTCCCCGCACGGCCAGCATGTCGTGCTCGCTGGCCTTCAGGAGATCGATGTCCTCGAACTGCATGCGGTCGGCCCGAACGATCGCCTTGGGTGGCTGCAACCCCATCAGGGCGCGTCCGGTCGTGCTCTTGCCCGAGCCGGACTCGCCGATGATGCCGACTTTCTCGCGTCCGACGGAGAAGGAAACGTCGCGTACGGCGGTCACGACTCCGGAGAGGGTGGGAAACTTGACCGACATGTTCTCGACGGTCAGAATGGGGTTCGACATCTCATGCATTGCGCGGATCCAAAATGTCTCTGAGCCCATCGCCCAGCAGATTGAAGGCGAGGCTCACCGCCAGGATGGCGATGCCGGGAATGGTGGTCAGCCACCAGGCGTCGAGGAGGTACTGGCGGCCGGAGGCTGCCATGGCACCCCATTCCGCCATCGGCGGCTGAGCGCCGAGCCCGAGGAAGCCGAGGCCGGCTGCCGTCAGAATGATGCTCGACATGTTGAGCGTTAGGCGCACGATGATCGAGGGCGCGCAAAGCGGCACTATATGGCGCCGCAGGATGCGTAGCATGCTGGCCCCCTGCAGTTCAGCGGCAATAACGAAATCGGCATTGCGGAAGGTCAGCGTTTCGGCACGTGCTAGGCGCGCGACCGGCGGCCAGACGGTGAGCGCAATGGCAATCACGGCATTCTCGATGCCGGGGCCAAGGCTGGCGGAGAACGCAAGCGCCAGAACGAGGCTTGGAAAGGACAGGAAGATGTCGGTGATGCGCATCAGCACCGTGTCCACCCATCCACCGAGATAACCCGCCGTTGCCCCGACGACGAAGCCGATGGGGGCGACGATCACAGTCACGAGAATGCTGATATAGAGCGTGGTTCGCGCACCGTAGATCAGGCGCGTATAGACGTCGCGGCCGAACTCATCCGTGCCGAACCAGTGCTGCCAGGATGGCGCCTGCAATGCGAGCGCCAGATCCTGGGCGAAGGGATCATAGGCAGTGATGAGGGGCGCAAGGCTCGCAACCACGATCAGCAGCACGACGATAGCAAGGCCAAGCAGGGCGAGGGGGTTGGCGACAAGGCTGAGCCAGCCGACATAGTAACTATGCAGCCTCGCCTGGCGGGTCGAGGTGAAGTCCTCGCTGATCAGCCAGTGGTGCAGGTTGGAAAGGGACCCGAAAATTGTCATGGCTATTAGCGCGTCCTTGGGTCAATGAAGCGGTAAACGATATCGGACAGGAGGTTGATGGCGATGGAGATCATTCCGATCAAGAGCACGCTGCCGAGTACGGAGTTCATGTCCGCGAAGAACAGGGCGGACGTCAGATACTGGCCAAGGCCCGGCCAGGCGAAGACGGTCTCGATCAGGACGGTGCCGTCGAGCAGGCCGCAATAGGCGAGCGCAACCACGGTCAGCAACTGGACGCGGATGTTGCGGAAGGCATGGCGCCAGACGACGGAACGCTGGCTGAGACCCTTGGCGCGGGCGGTCAGGATATACTCCTGGCGCAACTGTTCCAGCATGAAGCTGCGGCTCATACGGCTGAGATAGGCCATCGCCGCATAACCGAGGATTAGGGCAGGGGCGGCGAGGTGGTGGAGCGCGCTCCACAGGACGTCCCATTCGCGGGCAATGATGGAATCGACGATCAGCGAACCGGTTGGTCCCTCGACAAGGCCTTCATTGTAGATGTCGATGCGCCCGCCGCCGGGAATGAGGCCGAATTTGGCGTAGAAAACGAGGATGACGATGGTGCCGAGCCAGAAGATCGGCGTGGAATAGCCGAGAAGTCCGACGACGCGACCGAGATGATCGACCCATGTGCCCTTGCGCACGGCAGAGATGACACCGAGCGGCACGCCGAAACCGGCGCCGATCAGGGTTGCCAGCGTGGCAAGCTCGATGGTGGCCGGAAACACCCGTGCCAGATCACTGGAAACGGCATTCTTGGTGATGTGCGACTGGCCGAAGTCGAGGTGGACAATATTGCTGAGATAGGTCCCGAACTGCACCAGGATCGGCTGGTCCAGGCCCATTTCCTTGTAGACGCGCTCATAGGTCGCCTGGTCCGCCTGATCGCCGATTGCGGCAATGACCGGGTCGGCCGGCACGAGGCGGCCGATTGCAAAAGTGATGACGAGCAGGCCAAGCAGCGTCGTCAGGATCACGGCGAAGGAGGTGGCGATCTTTCTGGCACCGGACAGCAGTTTTCTGCTGCCCGGCGCCTTGGCCACGGTCGTCTGGGAGGTGGTCAAGTTTGGCGTCCTTTGCGAAGCCGATTATTCGCCTTTGGTCACGGTGTCCCAGCGGGTCAGCCAGGTCGAGTGGCCCTGATAACCCTTGACGGCGTTGCGGACCGCCTTGGCATCCGTGCGCTGGAAGGAGGTGATCAGGGGCGAGGATGCTTCCAGATAGGCCCGGTTGATCTTGGTGTAGATCTCTGTGCGCTTGGCCTGGTCCGTCTCGTGGGCTGCCGCCTGGACCATGTCCTGAATGTCCTTCGGAACATCCCAGGCCGATCGCCAGGCGAGAAGACCCGTGAGCTTGGCTTCGTCCGCATTGTTGGCATTCGTCGCATACGAGGCGAGGACGGCATGCGGATCGGGCAGACGCTCGCCCGAGCGGGCGGAGAAGATCTCGAAGGCGCGCTCGCGGAACTTGCCGATATAGTCGCCGCCCTGGAGGTCGAGTTTGATGCCCGCCTTGGCCGCATTGGCCTGCAGGGCCTGCGCGACCTCGTATTCGGGCGTCACGGGCGTTGCATAGTAGACCTTGGAGAAGCCATCCGGGTAGCCGGCCTCGGTCAGAAGCTGCTTGGCCTTCTCGATGTCGAGCTTGTAGGGATTGTCCTCGATCGCGCCCGGCAAGCCGGCCGGAATGATGCTCTGCTGCTTGATGCCGTAATATTTCATCACGGTTGCAGACAGGCCATCATAGTCGATCAGGTAGCGGAAGGCCTCGCGCACCTTGGGATTGGAGAGGATCTCGTCCTTCTGGTTCAGCGCGACATAGTAGAAGCCGAAGCCCGGCGTCTTCTGGATTGTCACGTCGCCCGAGGCGTCGAGTGCCGCAAGGTCGGTGGAGGAAAGCCGGGTCGCGACATCCATGTCGCCGGCTTCGAGCTGCAGGCGCTGGGCAGACGATTCCGGAAGGTGGCGCATCAGCACGCGGCGCATGGCCGGCTCGCCCTGCCAATAGCCGGCAAAGGCTTCGGCAATCAGCATTTCATTGGCGCGCCAGGTGCGCAGCGAATAGGGGCCTGAACCCGCATCCGCCGTCTGCAGGAATTCGCGTCCGAAATCGCCATCCTTGTTCTTGTCGGCAAGGAAGGCGCTGTCGAGGATCGATGTCGAGAAGCTGGCGAGCGACAGCAGGATCAGGTTGGAATTCCAAACTTCGGGCGTCTCGACGACAACGGTCTGGTCATCCGTCGCGCGGATCAGGCTGTCGACGTTCTCGGCGGAGAAACCCCATTGGCGCAGGTCGGTGGAGGGCGCAAGGCCAAGCTTGACCAGGCGCTGCAGCGACCAGGCCACATCCTTGGCGGTCAGCGGATTGCCGGAATGGAAGGTCACGCCCTGGCGGATCTTGAAGGTGAAGGTCTTGCCGTCTTCCGAAATGGTCCAGCTTTCGGCGAGGCCCGGCTGCGGCTCGGTGATCTTGTCTGCGGCAAGCGTGATCATCCGCTCATAAAGATTGGCGACCACTTCTGCGGATTCGAGCTGGTTCAGTTCGTGCGGATCGAGCCCTCGCATGGAGGACATGTTGACGGCGATGACGAGCTGGTCTTTCGGCGTCTCTGCGGTGGCGGCAACGGGCATGGCCGCGGCAATCGCAAGGGCGCTGGCAATGGTCATGAACTGGCGTCTTAGCATGGGTTTCCCTCCTGTGAGGCTCCTCAACCTCATCACATGTCCTCACAAATTTCATATCGACAATGATGTGAAATCTGGTATATCAGATCTCACATCAAGATTTGCTCGTCAACAGGAATTTGCGAAATGGTGCAGCAGCTCAATCAGACGGACCCCGGCGGACGGATCGCAAAACTAGATCCGTCGGTCCAGATAACGGTGCGGGACCACGTCCACCGGATACTGCGGGCAGCAATTATCGGTGGCAAATTTGCGCCTGATGAAAAGATCAATGAACGCCAGCTCGCCGAACAGTTTGGGGTGAGCACGACACCGATCAAAGAGGCTCTGCGGCAACTAGAGTCAGAAGGACTGGTTCAGACGCTGCCGCGGCGCGGCGTGATTATCCGCTTCAACATGGGCTGGGCAGAAGAGATGATCTTGGCCCGTGCAGCGCTTGAATCAATGATCGGGCACCTGGCAGCGAAACGCGTCTCCGACGATGCTTGCCAAGCCCTGCAGGCCACGGTTCGCCTAATGGAAACGGCAACCATTTCTGGTAATGCCGACGAACTCATCGCCCTTAACGAAACTTTTCACGAGCAAATTCACCGCGCCTCGCGCTGCGAATATCTGGCTCGTCTGATCGAGCGCCAGCAATTTTACGACGCCAGTATTCGTCGGGTGATTCATTCAGATCCTGCAGAGCGAGAGCGGGCCCTTGGGGAGCATAGGGCCATTGCTGAGGCCATTGTTGAGAGGAATCCCGATCGCGCGGAACGTAGCATGCGGGATCACGTCGTGCGTTCCGGTGACATCTACCTGGCAATTGTATTTGGTAAGAAAGAGGACATTTAACGTGAGTGACAAACTTGAAGCCGTCCGGAATGCGCTGACCGGGATTTCCGGGGTCCCGGTGACACCCTACAATACGGACGGGAGCGTCGACACGGTGAAGCTTGAATTACTCATCAGGCAGATGGCGGCGGCCAAGGTTCACAATCTGATGGCTGCTGGCAATACCGGAGAATTTTTCACCCTCACGCTTGAGGAGATCCGTCTGGTTCATCGCGCCACTATTAGCGCGGCCCAGGGCGAGGCGCTCGTCAGTGCTGCAGTTGGTCGCTCGCTGAGTGACGCTAAGTCGCTTGCCAGTGACGCGATAGAAGCTGGAGCAGATGCGATCATGGGCCATCATCCGATGGACCCGTTCGCAGGCCCATCCTTCCAGGCGCGCTATTTTTTGGAACTCGCCGATTTCTGCACTGTACCGGTAATTGCCTATGTTCGCAGCGATGGCCTGTCTGTCAGCGATTTCCGCCAGATGGCCCTTCATCCGAATATCGCCGGCATCAAGTTTGCCTCACCAAATCTCATGCTGCTCGCAGAGGTCATTCGTTCGACGCAAGACGCGCCGGCGATCTGGGTTTGCGGCCTGGCCGAAGGTTGGGCACCCGCATTCTACGCGACAGGCGCACGCGGTTTCACTTCCGGCTTGGTCAATGTCTTTCCAGAGCGCTCTCACGCCATCCATGACGCATTGGAGAGTGGTGACTACGCGAGGGCGAGAACATTGATCGACGGCATTGCCGACTTCGAGGCGCTACGCACCAAATACAACAACGGTGCCAACGTGACGGTGGTCAAGGAGGCGCTCGGCATGCTCGGGATGGAAGTCGGTCCAGTTCGTATTCCTGGTGTGGTTGCCCTCAACAACGAGGAGCGACGGATCCTGCGCGGTGTGGTCGATCGTGTAACCGCTGAAGCGCGCGCGGCCTGACGGAGAACGAATTTGTATATCACCGGTTTTAAGACATACATGCAACGGGTCGACGATCGTCCCCGTCTGCTGTTGAAAATCGAGACAAGCGAAGGGATCGACGGCTGGGGCGAGTGCTACAACCACGGGCCTGACTGGGCCCTGCCACCGCTGTTCGACTATCTATTTCACCAGATCGACGGCGAAGACCCGCGACGGGTCGAGTTTCTTGTTCTGAAGCTCAACCAGCAATGCCGATTTCCGCCCGGTGCGATGGGACTTGCGGCAATTTCTGCAATCGATCATGCTCTTTGGGATATCGCGGGCAAGGCGGCGGGTCTGCCGGTTTACATGTTGCTTGGCGGCAATGTCCGTGACCGAGTCCGCGTCTACTGTGGTGTCTACACGGCCCCGGATGCCGAGCATGCCAAGGATGAAACCCAGCGGCTTCACGAAGAATACGGCTATACAGCATTTAAACTGAGCCCCTATCGCCGGGATCTGCACTCGGGTCGTTGGGGCGAATTGGTCAAGGAAACGGGAGACTGGTTTGCACGCATACGTGAAATTACCCCGTCCAATTTCGAATTTGCCTTCGACGCCCATGCTAAAATCTTCGAGCCTTATCAGGCAGTGCAGCTTGCAGCAGCCATAGCGCCCAGCGACCCGTACTTCTATGAAGAGCCAATCCGTCCAGAACATATTCCCGCCTGGGCGGAACTGAAATCGAAGATCACGGTGCCTTTGGCAACGGGGGAATCCCTCTATAACCGCTTTGAATTCCTGTCGCTCCTGACCGCGCGGGGTGCAGACATCATTCAGCCGGACATCTGCGTGGTCGGCGGTGTTTCGGAAATGCGCCGGATCGCGACGCTCGCCGAAGCCCACTATGTCACGGTCGCCCCGCACAATCCGATGGGGCCGCTTGCAACTGCCGTGAATGTGCATTTCTGCGCTGCTCAGCCAAATTTCAAGGTGCTTGAGTTCAAACCGCATGGGCATGCGCCGTGGGCCGTCGATCCATACATCCCAGTGGATGGTCACATGGAGCTGCGGCCGGATCAGCCGGGCTGGGGGATCGAGATCGACGAAAAGGTGCTCCAGAGCGAGGACTACATCCACTGGGAGCGCAAGGTCACGCGTAAGCCAGATGGATCTACCGCCTATCCCTAGAGCGGGGCATCCGTGTATGAGAATTGTCGAGGCTTTGCGGCACCAAAGCGGTTTCTGACTCGCAACCTGCTTGACAGCTAGTTGGAGGTAGAGGGTCTCTGTGAGCGCACTCTGCGCTTAGCGAAAGACGTGGCTGGCAGTAGGTTCGGCTCGTTTTAAGCGGAGGCTGTGGCAGTCTCGCTCCTGCTTTACTGGTGCTGCTCGGCGATCGACCGTCTCCTCTGATCGTAAGATTCAAACATCGAGAATAGAGATTACGATCATAGTTCACGCCCGTCGGCCTTGCCCGCGATCAAGGTGAAGCTGGTCGGCATGCACGGCGCAGGCGATGAGCTCACCGGTGTTGTCGCCGCCGAACTTGCTAAGAGCAGCGCGATTGCTGTTGCGCTCGCTACTGCAAATGAGGCTGCGGCGAAACTTTTAAGCGCAGTGCGGCCGGAACCGGATTAAGCACCACACGCCCGAAGCATGCACTGGTTGATTTTGGCGGCGCATGTTCTCGTTGGCGCGTTAATTATCAGATGGCTCGCCGCATGTCGCATAATCAGATCGGAGCCTTAGTGTTGTTTTTAGGCTGCGCCCTTGTTTCTCACCTTGAAATTTGCAGGACTCCACCAGTTGGGTTCCTGACCAAGCAAAAGTTGAAAGAACCCTGCGGCATAGGCAGTTTCCTGGTGCGCATTCTCCTTAAACGACCACCAACTGCGGAGGTCGTCGAGGGTTGCGTTTACCTGTACTTCGGAATGAAATTCTTGCTCCATCGTCGCCGCATAAACGACGAGACAAAAAGTGGTAACGACGTAACCCTCGGGCCAAAATGCTTCTACAGAACTATCGTCGTTCAGGTACGAATGATTTGTAGCCTTTATCGGAATGTCTGCGATAAACTCGTTCAACATTAGCGAAGGCGCAAACTTGATAAAGTCCTCACGTTCTGCCTTGTCACCCGGTCTTTGAACAGAAATTGCATCCAGCCATCGAAGAAAACAAGCAGCAAGCTTCTCATCGTCAATTAGAAATTGAACGCCTCTTAGCTCGGAAAAAATCTCGGTATACTGGTAGAACGCCTCTTTGAACCAACGAAATTGCCGAGCTGCAATTCGGATTGGTTGATTCGAACGAGGCAACGTCGCCAAAGCTTTCGCCAGATCAAACATGAGCACAAAACTTTTCCAACAGCGCCAGCGTCTGCTGGAGGTCCTCCCTGGTCAAAGCCTGAATAACGGTTTCTCTGCGAGCCAGGACAAGTTCCGCAGCGGAATAGGCAACTTCGATCCGCTCGTGCGGTTTCGTGTCCACAAGCATGGCAACCATTGTTGCGAATGCAGCGACACGCTGAAGATCGTGACATGGAATGTCTGGTCGACGTTTGGAAATGCTGGTTAAGGTACCTTCCAGCCTTGCGATGCCGATCAGAAGATGAGCGGCGTAACTGAGAATTCCTTCAGATCGATCTGCTTTGGTAAACGCTTCTTCCAAACCTCGTTGGCTCATGAAGACATCTTCCACGCCATACCGTTCCAGAACCACCTTGATCAAACGGTAATACGAGTCCGAGAATGCGTAAGCAGAGTTTGTTGCCTCCAGCGCGTCCGACAGCCCCATTAATTGACGAGAACTGACGCCCAGCATCGTCCGAGCAATTTTGTTAAATCTGCCCTCCACGCTTTTCGCAATCGTCTCGAGTTCACCTAACGCGGATACGGCGATACTCGACGCAGGTGACGGAAGGTGTCGGGGAGCGTTTTCTTTTAAGGCCTCATGTCCGCGTCGCGCAGCAAAGCGGATGCCTCTGAGGGCGTCCTTGATGTACACTGTGTTCTCACCAAGA
Source organism: Rhizobium glycinendophyticum (assembly GCF_006443685.1). NCBI lineage: Bacteria > Pseudomonadati > Pseudomonadota > Alphaproteobacteria > Hyphomicrobiales > Rhizobiaceae > Peteryoungia > Peteryoungia glycinendophytica. The sequence goes on from NZ_VFYP01000008.1 coordinate 29,973, forward strand.
TGGTGGCGCATGTCCAGAAACATCCCTCCGCTAAGCAGACGCTACCAAACTTGATGCCATGGAAGCCGAGTACCGGCGAGGCGTGACGTCAATGAATCTGCTGGTCGACTCATAGTCTACCACACCGGCCTGACTCCCCAAACCGGTAGCATTGAGTGCTGACGATGCTTGGCCCAATTCAACCGCATCCCGTGCCGACAGACCCTTGACCAGGCCGCTCGCAAAGCCCCCATTGAAGCAGTCGCCGCAGCCGCATGTACATTTCACTTCCACCTGGAACGCTGGAGAGTGAAATTCCAACCCCGATCGATCATGATAGTAAACCCCATCGGCGCCAAGTGTCAGTATGACGCATCCCGCTCCTCTGTCTAACAGAAAGTCGGCCAAGTCCTTGTTCTCTTTCAGTCCGGACAGAGCCTTGGCCTCTTCTTCCGAAGGCAGGAAATAATCCGTGAATGGCAATAGGGCTTCTACTTTCGGCAAGTCCTGTGGAGTGGAAGCGAAGACGTCCAAAGTCGTGATGACACCGCGTCTGCGAGCCTCCGACATGATTTCCCTTGTCCGCCCAGTATCATCCATACGGTTCATCAGGCCCACACCGCCAACGTGCAAGATCTTTGTATCCAGCAAGCTATCAACGTCCGAGTCTGCCACGTAGAAGGCGTCAGTTGCACCACGTTTGTGCAAGGCAGGCCGGCTACCGTCCGGCCTCGTCGTCACAATCGATGACGACGTGGAATAGCCTTCAAATCGTTGCATCATGCTGACGTCGATGCCATACGATTTCAGCTTCATTCGAACCCAGTCGCCCATGTCGTCGTAACCGACGCCGCCAACTGCCTGAACCCGCAGCCCGTATTTCGCTGCAATTATCGCTGCAGAACCCGCGGCCCCGGATACCGCTAGCGTATAGTCTTCCACAAATAGTGTCTGTCCACCAGGAGGTATATCAGTGACCGGTCTGCAAAGAGCATCGAAGGTGTAAAAACCGACGCAGCTAAAATCGAAAGATGTTGACATTAGCCCTCTCTCACTCGCATTCCGTCTTGTCCGAAGAAGTAGAGGCGATTTTGATCGAAACCAATCTGAATTGAACTATCGATTGGTGCCCGGAAATCGCGCGCGGCTTTCACTTCGATATGCTTGTCACCGGTGCGTACCGTCAAATACGTGATGTCGCCTGTAGGCTCGACTCCGTACACCGTGCCACGCAGCTCGGTGCCATCGATTTTGCAGTCTTCTGGCCGGATACCCAGGGTTATGGGGCCGGAAAGCGAAGAAGGACATTTGACGTGGATACCGGGCGCGGAAAAGTTTCCGTCTTGGGCCTTGCCCTCGATCAAGTTCATGGGCGGTGAGCCTATGAAGCCGGCCACGAAAGTGTTGGCGGGATCAGAGTAAATCTCGTCAGGGGTGCCAATTTGCTGGATCACGCCACGGTTCATGATGACGATCCTGTCGGCGAGGGTCATGGCTTCAATCTGATCATGGGTGACGTAGACGGTCGTGATACGGAGATCCCGCTGCATGTGCTTGATCTGCACACGCATGCTCGCCCGCAGTTTTGCGTCGAGGTTCGAAAGAGGCTCATCCATCAAGAACACCTGAGGCTGTCGCACAATCGCGCGTGCGAGTGCGGCTCTCTGCCTCTGCCCCCCGGACATTGCACCCGGTTTTCTATCCAGAAAAGGGCCTAGCTCGACCATTTCTGCCGCCCTGCGTACGCGGCTGTCATGCTCGTCCTTAGGCACCTTGCGCATTCGCAGAGGGAAACGAATGTTTTCGTAGATCGACATGTTCGGGTACAAGGCATAACCCTGAAACACCATGGCGACATCACGGTCACGTGCGTCTATGTCGTTCACGACCATGCCGCCGATGCTTATCTCACCACCCGTCGGATGCTCGAGGCCGGCAATCATCCTCATGGTCGTCGTCTTTCCGCAACCAGAAGGCCCCAAGAGGACCAGAAATTCTTCGTCGGCTATATCTAACGAAACGTCCTTCACCCCGACGAATGAACCGAAGCTCTTTTCGACGTTTTTCAGCTGGATAGATGCCATGTGTTTATCCTTTCACGGCGCCCATGGTCAGTCCACGCGACAGGTGCTTCTGGATCAGGACCACAAGGATCAAAATAGGAGCGAAGGCGAGGAACGATACGAGCGCGATTGCGTTGTAGATGACCCCGTCCGAACCGCCGGTGAAGTTGGCGAGCGCGACCGACATGGTATAGGCTTTGGAGGTCGACGCGATGAGCAGGGTGAACAAAAATTCGTTGATTGCGAAGATCGCGGCGATAACGGCGGCCGTAATAATGCCTGGAAGACAAGCTGGGATGATTATTTCCCACAGTATTGTCATGTCGCCGGCACCGTCGGTCCGAGCCGCGTCTTCGAGTTCCTTAGGAATATCCAGCATGTAGCTGCGAATAATCCAAGTTACCAAGCTAAGGTTGATGGCCGCATAGATCAACATAAGCGCCCACACAGAGTCGAGTAGTCCGATATTTTTGAAGAGAAAGAAGATGGGGACCGCTACAATGGCTGGAGCCATCATGCGGGTCGACAGAATGTAGAAGCCTATATCCTCGCGCCCGCGGAATTCGTAACGTGCAAGCGCGTAAGCTGCTGGGATGGCCAGCACGAGGTCAATGACCACCGATCCTGCGACCGCAAGCACGGAGTTTCTCAAGTACAGGGCAATTGGCCAATCGCTGATCAGCAAGCGCCATGCATCGAGGCTCCAAGTGGGCCAGTAAATGGGTTTCGGGACGATGATTTCGGTTCTGGGACGGAACCCAATTGTGAAGAACCATACAATCGGAGCGAGACACACAATCGCCCAAGCACCAAGAACCAGATATCGCAGCAGCAAACTCTCGCCGCCAGATTTTCGAACGCTAGCCATATCAAGATTTCCCGGATCTGAATGCGCGTTTGACGACAGTCTGCGCGACAAAAACAGTGAAGATCAGCATCAACACCGATGCGGCGGAAGCGTATCCAAAGTTGAACATTCTGAAGCCCTGGCGGTAAATAAAGAAACTCATCGTCTCCGTGGCACCGCCTGGAGTCCCCTGGGTCATGATGTAAACGTTGGTGAACATCGTCGTGATGTCGATGCCGCGAAGTGTTACGGCGACTACAATCACTGGGCGCATCATTGGCAGCGAGATGTTCCAGAATATGCTGCTCCAGCTTGCGCCATCCAACCGAGCAGCCTCTTCGATCTCTTCATCTTGACCTTGCAAAGCGCCTACAAAGATAATGAAAAGAAAGGGTGTCCACTGCCAAACATCAGCAACTATCAGAGTTAGACGCGCTAACCAAACTGATGCCAACCAGTCGACGTTGCTAGATACGATTCCAGCAGACATCAACAAGTCGGATATCACGCGGCCATCATTGAAAGCCAACTTCCAGATGAACGCTACTGCGGAGGGCATGAACAGCATTGGCATCAGAAAGATGATGCGCCAGCCGCGCACCAGCGGGTCACGGTAGCAAAAGAATGCGACCGTCATCGCAATGATGGTCTGCAGCGTCAGCGATATACCGCCTATGATTGCAGTGTTGCCCAGCGCTGCCCAGAATTCGCGATCTTGGATGATCCTCACATAATTATCGAGCCCAGCCCAAGTCCATGAGACGAACCTGACGACGAAAAGACTTTGGTATATCGCGAATATCCCCGGATACAGTGTGATGACCAGGAGGTATGCGACCGCCGGTCCCACCAGCAGATAGGGGAACATGGTGCGCGACATAGCAGAACGGGGGCGCAACTTGCGCGAAGCGTTGGAGGCGGCAGAAGCCGCCTCCGGATTGGTTGTCGTTGATGAGTAAGTCATGGTTAGAACGGCAGTGCCTTGCCCTTGCCGACGTACAGCCCAGGTGCTGCATCCGTATAAGCAATGGGCGCGTTTCCACCGGAGAAGCCATTCTTCTCCATGATGCTAATCCAAGCCTTCTGCCCGTTGTCGAGGGCTTCCTTCGCTGATATCTGCCCGGTGACTGCGCGGTTGATTTCGTTGCCCAAGGCTTGCTCCATTTCAAACATGCCTGGAATACGCGGAGCACACCAAGCGTGTTCAAGGCTGTCGGCCCAAACCTTCATCGGCTGGCTTACTGCCTGCAGTCGTTCGTTCGATAGGACGGACCGATAACCCGGAGCAACGCCATTAGCGTTGGCTTCGTTCATTGCCATGATCGACGAAGTGGTAAGGAAGGCCAGCATAAGGAATGCCCCCTCCGGGTTCTGAGAAGTGGCCGCGACGCAAGAGGTCGAACCTGCGATATTCGGCGGAGCAAATACGCCGCCTGAAATTCGGGGTTCATAAATGGTGACGAAATCATCGACAATTTTCGACTGATCCGGGCGCATCGCTTGTGTGCCGCTGTCTTGCCAGCTTACGTTTGCCGCCAATTGTCCACCGAGCCACGCGGCGCGGTTCTCGCCCCATCCTGCGCCCGACACACCTTCAATCGCGTTCTTCTGCAGCGCGAGAATGATGTCCATCGCCTTCATGCCCGCATCACTGGTCAGTTGCGGGTTCCATTCGCTGTCGAACAAGTTAAGGCCGGCTTGCGCTGCGATGTGCTCCCAAGTGTACGTAGCCCAGAAGCCGCGAGCTGCCATTAGGCCAACACCTGCAACGCCACCGCCGAGCTTATTAGCCTCAGCGGTGATGCGGATCAGCTCATCATAGGTCGGCACAGATTGCGCTCGATCGATTGGCCCGCCCAAGATTTTCTCCATGCTCGACTTTCGGAGATGGACCATCTGGATGTCGCAGTCGAACGGAATGCCGACAAGTTTTCCACCGACATAGCCATAGTTGAGGCGGTACGTGTCATAGAAGTCGTCAAGCGGAAGCTTCCATTTCTCCGCGTACTCGGAAAGGTCTGCGAGGAAGCCGGGCGCAGCAAAGTCACCAAGCCACGGAGAGAAGAACTGCAGAGCGTCGAAAGATGCGTTACCAGAAATGAATTCTGAAACCGCCTTGTCATAGAAGCTGTCGTCGGGAATCGGAACAAGTTCAACTTTAATGCCCGACAATTGCTCGAATGGCTTCAGCCCTTCAGCGGCAGACTCCTGGTCTGCCGCACCAACCGCGAACCGAACTACCTTGCCAGCTTGTTCAGAGCGAACTTTTTCCCAATCGACCGTCCGTATCCAATCCTTCGCGGGATCCCACAGCGGATCATCGCTCATGCTGTAGAGCTTACGATAGTCTTCGCGAACGTAGTCTTTGACGGAGATCTTATCCAAAACGGACTGGATATCCGGCAGAGCCGACTGAGCAAATGCTGGTAGCCGAAGTGCGGTAGCGGCGCCCGCGACCAGGCCGACTGACGCGGTATGCCTCAGAAAGCCGCGACGTGACACGCTCGAATCTAAGATTTTCATGATGTACTCCTCCCAACCCGAATAAATCAGTTGAATGCCAATGGAGGCAAGACTGTTTAGTGCGGCCTCCACTCCGCACTGCATCCTGGCAATTGCTCCAAACAAGCAGAACAATTGCTATCGAAAAATATCATGTGTTCACATTCGCGATCTGTCAACTGCTTTATTGCGCGCTCTGGCCCCGTGGTCAGAACATGAGAATTCATTTCAGATTAATTGTGCGCCGCAACGATTACCTCGCGACCGTTGCGGCCTCGTCCACTGACAGCCTATGCACCTCAGGCTGAATCTAGTACATCAGTAGAGGCCGTGTCATGAAGTGCAGTGGCCCGGTGAGCATTCTTGATTGTCTAACGCGCTGCCTAAATGACCAACGAAACAAGGAGACTATATGCAGGTGAATCCCTCGGCCGTGGTGGTTCAGAGCGAGGCTGAGAGGCTACGGGCGCGCGTAGCCTGGCTTTATCACATCGAAAACTACACACAGAACGACATTGCGTCCCAGCTCGGCATCAATCGGGTCATGGTTGTGAGGCTCCTGGCAGAGGCGCGCCGCCGCAATGAGGTTAGAGTGACGATCTCTTCTACTCTGTCAGAAATGACGGCGTTAGAGCGGCAGCTCGAAACCCACTACGGTATTGGCAAAGTAATAGTGGCGCCTTTCGCAGATGCTGATGGAGATCCGACCAAAGTCATTGCCGCTGCTGCCGGGGCTCTGATATCGTCTCTCATGCATTCAGGGATGGTCGTTGGCGTGGGATGGGGGAGGACCCTCTACAATACGCTGCCGTTCATTGCAGGGGCAGCGCTCGACGACTTCAGGGTCGTTTCCTTGCTTGGTGGCATTTCGGCCGCACGCCGTTTCAACCCTGCCGAATTTGCATGGCAGTTTGCTGAGCTATTCAAGGGCGAAGGTTTCCTTGTTACTGCGCCAGCAGTAGTGGACAGCCCCGAAACCAAGCACGCATTACTGGAGCGGTGCGGGTTGGCTGCGATATTCGAGATGGCTGACAAGCTTGATGTAGCTTTGTTGTCGGTTGGTGGGATATCCGCACTCACAACGAGCTATCGAACAGGATATCTGTCCGAGGCGGACAGGCGATCTCTCATGGATGCCGGTGCCGTGGGTGACATTCTATACAATTTTATCGATAAAGAAGGCCGGCTAGTCGATCACGAGGTCAATGCAAGGGTTATCTCTGTAAGCTTAGAGCGACTTCGTCGGACCCCGGAGCGGGTTTTGATTTCGGGAGGGCCTGAGAAACTGCATGCCCTCCGGGCATCAATTTCCACAATCAAACCGACCATTTTCGTCACTGATGAGCAAACTGCGGGGGCGTTGCTGCAGCTTCGTCCAGTTGACTAGCGAGCTCTCAGATCTGCTGCCGCAACTTCGGCTAGGATCATCGGAGGCCTCTTCCAACCGGGGTGTCAGTCGAATTAGTTCGCCAAACGCAGCTTCCTTCGAGAAGGCGCTGGCGCTGGCATGCGCATCGCACGGCCTAGATAACCCTTAGGCTGCGCCCTGACGCTGTCCTATCTCGTGCCAGGGTGAGGTTCCGCTGGTCGGTCGCCCCCACCTCCCTAAGTCTGGGGCAGGTTTTCCTTCCCCCACGCATATGAGGAGCTTGCCCCCGGTGTGCCGCACCATCAGAATCGACGTAGCTAAATGCGCTTATCGAGGTGCGATAAGTTCAAAGTGGCAAGTGATCTCGGGCTCATCAGGCATTAAACTCGCTTGTGGGCGAACAAGTATCTTGACGAAATAACAAATGTACAATACCTGTCTTTCCGGATTGATCTGGGAGGAAAGAATGCCCACAAACGTTGCACCCACTGGGCTTGCACGCGACCTTGCTCGCCTTGAGGCGGAAGGTAAGCCTATTCGCATAGGTCTCGTCGGGAGCGGAGAGATGGGTACGGATATCGTGACCCGCGTCGCTCATATGCCCGGCATCGAGATCGGAGCAATCTGTGACTTGAATGTGTCCAGGGCGCGTGAGGCAGTGGCTATCGCGTATCAGGAAGAGGGCCATCACCGGGATGCTGTGAGCCAGGACCAGCTGAATGCAGCAATCGAAAGTGGCAAGATCGCCATCACACCAGATTCTGCAAGTCTCTTGAATAGTGGTCTGATTGACGTTGTCATTGACGCCACTGGCGTTCCGGCTGTCGGTGCAGAGATTGGGCTTGCTGCCATGGAGCATGGCAAGCACCTGGTGATGATGAACGTGGAAGCCGATGTTACTATCGGCGCCTACCTCAAGAGTGAGGCCGAGCGGCTTGGCGTGACCTACTCACTCGGCGCCGGCGATGAGCCTTCGTCTTGCATTGAACTCATAGAGTTCGTTTCTGCTATGGGCCACCCGATTGTGGCGGCTGGCAAGGGGAAAAACAATCCTTTGAACGTCGACGCCGTTCCTGACGAGTATGCTGAAGAGGCTGCGCGTCGCCACATGAACGTCCGAATGCTGGTCGAGTTCGTAGACGGCTCTAAGACGATGGTAGAAATGGCCGCGATTGCCAACGCTACAGGCTTGGTGCCTGACAAGCCGGGGATGCACGGTCCAGCAGCCACCCTCGATCAGCTCTCAAGCGTGCTGATCCCCCAGAAGGACGGAGGCGTCCTAAGCAAGTCCGGCGTCGTAGACTATTCGATCGGCAAGGGTGTCGCGCCAGGGGTTTTTGTCGTTGCGGACATGTCTCACCCTCGCATCTCGGAGCGCATGGAAGACCTCAAGATGGGGAAGGGGCCTTACTTCACATTTCATCGCCCTTATCACCTGACCTCATTGGAGGTGCCGCTCACCTGCGCTCGTGTGGTCCTATACGGCAAACCGGATATGGTCCCGCTGTCGAAACCCGTGGCAGAAGTCTGCGCAATCGCGAAGAAAGATCTGGACCCTGGCGAGAATTTGGATGCGATCGGCGAGTACTGCTATCGCGCGTGGATTATGACGGCATCTGAAGCCAGAGGCGCATCCGCTATTCCATGCGGAATGCTGCAAGGCGGCAAGGTGACAGCCCCGATCAAGAAAGGTGAATTGATCACCTATAGCAACGCTGCTGTCGCTCCAGGGTCTAAGCTTGCCGTCTTGCGTTCCCGCCAAGACGCACTCGTTTACGGCAAGGAGGCTTAAATGGCGAATTCGGTGAGAGTGATGAAGGGCGATGAAGCAAGCAACCTGCCATTCATCTACAAGACCTACAGCCGAGAGCAACTCTTGGATGCTCTTCGCAAAATGCACCTCATTCGCCAATTCGAAGAGGGGGCGGAAGATAGCTACACCCGTGGATTAATTCACGGAACAATGCATCTTTCCATTGGGCAGGAAGCAAGCGCCATGGGTGTTTGCCTGCCCCTCACTCAGCAAGATCAAATCACTTCCACGCATCGGGGGCATGGGCACTGCATCGCCAAGGGCGCCGACGTTAAGAGAATGTTCGCGGAGTTTTTCGGCAAAACCACAGGCTACTGCGCAGGACGCGGAGGGTCTATGCACATTGCCGACGTAACAACAGGCAACCTGGGGGCAAACGGCATCGTGGGAGGGGGCTTGCCAATCGCGGTTGGTGCCGCACTCACTTCTAAGCGCTTGAAGACCGGAAAGGTTGTTGTGTCGTTCTTCGGAGATGGTGCGAACAACGAAGGGGCATTCCACGAATCTCTCAACATGGCTGCGATTTGGAAGTTGCCGGTGATCTTTGTCTGTGAAAACAACGGGTATGGGATGTCCACATCAACGGCAAGATCTACGGCCGTTCCCAACATTGCGGACAGAGCGGCCGCGTACGGCATTCCGGGTGTCATTGTGGATGGCAATGTACTTTCCGAAGTCGCAGAGGCCACGCATAACGCCGTCGAGCGGGCGCGAAGTGGCGATGGACCGTCGTTGATTGAGTGCAAGACATATCGTTATCGCGGCCACTCAAAGAGTGATCGGAATAGATACCGAACGAAGGATGAAATCGACGATTGGATGAGCAATCGTGATCCCATCCTCAGATTCGAAGCACAGCTTCGCGAATTTGGCATTGCTGCTGACGCTGAGCTTGAAGCCATTCGGCAATCGGTGCGCGACGAAATTGCCACAGGGATCGAGTACGCCAAAACGAGCCCCGCACCAAGTGTGAGCGAACTGGCTCAGAACGTGTATACGGAGCATGCATGATGGAGACCGCTGTTCGAGAACTTAGCTATTCGCAGGCAATTCAGGAAGCGATGGCAATCGCTATGGACAGTGACGAACGCGTCATTCTCATGGGCGAAGACATTGGTGTCTACGGCGGAGCGTTCCAGGTTACTGGTGATCTTATCGACCGATATGGCCCAGACAGAGTGATGGATACACCAATTTCGGAGTTGGGGGGGGCAGGCGTCGCCGTTGGCGCAGCGATGACAGGACTGAGACCGATTTTCGAATTCCAGTTCTCGGACTTCGCCACTCTCGCGATGGAGCAGATCGTCAATCAGGCAGCGAAAATGCGCTACATGCTTGGAGGGGAGGTTTCAGTTCCGGTCGTCATGCGTTTTCCTGCAGGTTCCGGCACTGGTGCCGCGGCACAGCACAGCCAAAGCCTAGAGGCATGGTTGGCACATGTACCTGGTCTGAAGGTCATTCAGCCGGCGACGCCGCATGACGTCAAGGGTATGCTTCTCGCTGCTGTTCAGGATCCCGATCCTGTAATGATCTTCGAGCATAAGTTGCTTTACAAGATGAAGGGGCCGGTGCCTGAGGGGCACTATGTCGTTCCCCTGGACAAAGCTGTAATCCGCCGCGAGGGTACCGATCTGACCATCGTCGCCACATCAATTATGGTACACAAGGCTTTGGAAGCGGCTGAGAAGCTTGCGATGGAGGGTGTACAGGTCGAGGTCATCGATCTGCGATCGGTGAGGCCCATCGACACTGCAACCCTGATCGCGAGTGTGAAGAAGACGAACCGGCTGCTGTGCGTCTATGAGGGTGTGAAAACACTTGGCATTGGAGCTGAGATTAGCGCCATCATTGCAGAAAGTGAGGCCTTCGACTATCTCGATGCGCCCATCGTTCGGTTGGGAGGCTCCGAAACTCCGATCCCATACAATCCTGAACTTGAAAAAGCCGCCGTGCCACAGGTTGCAGACATTTTCGCCGCCGCAAGGGATATGGTGCGAGGAGCGGTTTAAGATGGCGACGGAAATCATTCTGCCCAAGGTTGACATGGACATGGCAACCGGAAAAATCTCAAAGTGGTTCTTCTCGGACGGAGACCGTGTCAAGAAGGGTGACGTACTCTTTGAGATCGAAACTGACAAGGCCGCCATGGAGATCGACTCTCCCGCAACTGGCATACTCCGAAATGTGGTCGGACAGGAGGGGCTTGATATTCCAGTAGGATCGGCCGTTGCGTGGGTCTATGAGGAAGGCGAGGCATATTTTCAGGGCACGGGAAACGCGCCAGATACGAATGACGCAGCGCAAAACACTGTCGAATTGATCGAGCGGGCTTCGGTACCTCCCGTCGAAGCCGGAGTTCATAGAAGCATCCAAACCAAAGTGCCAGCGACCCCTTTGGCCAAGCGACTAGCGCGTGAGAGGGGCATCGATCTGGCTATGGTGGCGGGGTCTGGACCGCGCGGCAGGGTGGTAAGTGCTGATTTGGCCAGTGTATCGCTGGAGGAGCGCCAACCGCCCGCAAGTGAAACCACTGTTGCTCGACCAGATGTCGCAGGCGGAGTGTCGAAGCATTTTGCAGACGGCTCTTTCGATCTTCAACCTCATACCTCAATGAGGAAGACTATCGCCAGAAGGCTTGCTGAGTCGAAGGCGACCGTTCCGCACTTCTATCTATCCGCTGATTGCAAGCTAGACGCGTTGCTTAAGCTCCGTACCGAGCTGAACGCTTCATCCCCGGTTGTTGATGGAGTACCGTCGTTCAAGCTGTCCGTGAATGATATGGTGATTAAAGCCTATGCTCTGGCTTTGCGCTCGACGCCGGATGCCAATGTCTCGTGGACGGAAGACAATCTCGTACTTCACCGCAGTGTTGATGTCGGTGTCGCCGTGTCGGTCCCCAATGGCTTGATAACCCCCATAGTGCGAAATGCAGACGCGAAGACACTGTCTACCATCTCTGGCGAGATGAGGGATCTCGCAACTCGTGCTCGTGCCGGGAAGCTAAAGACTACCGAATATCAAGGTGGTACCGGTGCGATTTCAAACTTGGGCATGTATGGTGTTGATCGCTTCGCGGCTATCATCAATCCTCCCCATTCGACTATCCTTGCGGTCGGCGCGGGTGATCGTCGTCCTGTCGTTAACGCTGATGGCGATCTTGCGGTTGCGTCTGTTATGACGGTCACTTTGTCAACGGACCATCGAGCCGTGGATGGTGCCCTCGGCGCAGAGTTACTCGCTAAGTTCCGGACATACATCGAAAACCCTTTGAGTATGCTCGCTTAAGTTCCTCCCTGACTGGGGGATCTGCGTCAGAGAAGTCTGAGGTTAGATCCCCCATTTTTCCAAGGAAATTCCGTTGTCTTACGACGTCATCATTATCGGCTCCGGCCCCGGCGGTTACGTCACCGCCATCCGTGCGGCCCAGCTCGGCCTGAAGACTGCGATCGTCGAGCGCGAGCATCTGGGCGGCATCTGCCTCAACTGGGGCTGCATCCCGACCAAGGCCCTGCTGCGCTCGGCCGAGATCCTCGATCACGCCAATCATGCAAAATCCTACGGTCTGACGCTGAACGGCACGATGACCGCCGACGTCAAGGACGTGGTCGCCCGGTCGCGCGGCGTCTCGGCCCGCCTCAACGGAGGCGTCGCCTTCCTGATGAAGAAGAACAAGATCGACGTCATCTGGGGCGAAGCCAAGCTGACCAAGCCCGGTGAAGTCGTCGTCGGCAAGATGTCGAAGCCCGTCGTCGAGCCGCAGAACCCGGTTCCGAAGGGCGTGCTGGGCGAGGGCACCTACACCGCCAAGCACATTATCGTGGCTACCGGCGCGCGTCCGCGCGCACTTCCGGGCATCGAGCCAGATGGCAAGCTGATCTGGACCTATTTCGAGGCGATGAAGCCGGACTTCATGCCGAAGTCGCTGGTCGTCATGGGCTCGGGCGCGATCGGCATCGAATTCGCCTCCTTCTACCGCTCTATGGGCGTGGATGTGACCGTCGTCGAACTGATGCCGAACATCATGCCGGTCGAAGATGTCGAGATCTCCACCTTCGCCCGCAAGCAGCTGGAAAAGCGCGGCCTGAAGATCATCACTGAGGCCAAGGTCTCGAAGGTCGAGAAGGGTGCCAACTCCATCACCGCCCATGTCGAAACGAAGGATGGCAAGGTCCAGACGATCACCGCTGATCGCCTGATCTCCGCCGTCGGCGTCCAGGGCAATATCGAGAACCTCGGCCTCGAAACCCTTGGCGTGAAGACCGATCGCGGCTGCATCGTCATCGACGGCTATGGCAAGACCAATGTGCCGGGCCTCTATGCGATCGGCGACGTCGCCGGCCCGCCTATGCTCGCTCACAAGGCCGAGCATGAAGGCGTCATCTGCATCGAGAAGATCGCCGGCGTTCCGGGTGTCCACCCGATGGACAAGGCGAAGATCCCGGGCTGCACCTATTGCAACCCGCAGGTCGCCTCTGTCGGTCTGACGGAAGCCAAGGCAAAGGCCGAGGGCCGTGATATCCGCGTCGGCCGCTATTCCTTTGCGGCCAACGGCAAGGCCATCGCGCTCGGCGAAGACCAGGGCATGATCAAGACCATCTTCGACAAGAAGACCGGTGAACTCCTCGGCGCCCACATGGTCGGTGCGGAAGTGACCGAACTCATCCAGGGTTTCGTTGTCGCCATGAACCTAGAGACGACGGAAGAAGAGCTGATGCACACGATCTTCCCGCATCCGACGCTGTCGGAAATGATGAAGGAAAGCGTGCTCGACGCTTACGGCCGGGTGCTCAACGCCTAAAGTCTCCAAAACCTGTTGGCGAGTGCTCACACAAATTGGGGAAAGAGCGAGATGGCCAAGATCACGATGAGGCAACTGCTGGATGACGCTGCGGACCGCAGTTATGGCGTTCCAGCATTCAACATTAACAATATGGAACAAGCATTGGCCATCATGGACGCCGCCAACGCTTGTGACGCACCAGTTATAATCCAGGCCTCAAAGGGAGCGCGAGCTTACGCCAACGACATCATGCTTAGGCATATGATGGATGCCGTGGTCGAGATCTATCCACATATTCCAGTGTGTGTTCACCTCGATCATGGTTCGGATCCAGGAAGCTGTATGACGGCGATACAGGCGGGTTTCACGTCAGTAATGATGGATGGATCGCTTATGAGTGATTCGAGGACGCCAGCTGATTGGAACTACAACGTCAGCGTGACCAGGAGTGTAACTCAAATGGCGCATCTTGGCGGTATATCCGTCGAGGGCGAGCTTGGCGTTCTTGGATCGCTGGAAACCGGGACTGGCGAAGCCGAAGATGGGCATGGTGCCGAAGGCCAACTGTCTCACGAGCAGTTGCTCACCGATCCTGACGAAGCGGTGGCATTTGTCAAAGAAACTAAAGTCGATGCGCTGGCGGTCGCCATGGGTACTTCGCATGGAGCATATAAGTTTACCAAGCGTCCTGACGGGTCAGTTCTGGCGATGAGAGTGATCGAAGAAATCCATAGAAAGCTCCCGAACACTCATTTGGTCATGCATGGGTCGTCGTCTGTGCCGGCGGAATTGCAGGAGATCATAAACCTCTATGGCGGTGACATCCGGCCCACCTGGGGTGTCCCGATCGAAGAGATCCAACACGGGATTAAACATGGGGTTCGGAAAGTAAATATTGATACTGACGGTAGGCTTGCCATCACAGGACAAATACGAAAATTCCTGCATGACAATCCTGGTGAATTCGATCCCCGCTCGTACCTTAAACCCGCAATGCATGCACTGACCAAGCTATGTACCGAGCGGTTTGAGCAATTTGGTACTGCTGGAAAAGCCTCGCGAATTAAGCCGCTGTCCCTTTCCGCGATGGCTAAGCGCTACGCTTGCAACGAACTTGATCCGACCTTCAACTAGCGTATCGCAATTCTGCAAAAAGTTCACGTCCACACCGCTGATGCTGGCGTTACGCGGTTTTGAATGCATTCTGCACTGCCGTGTTGTACAAAAGAATTTTTCTCCGCTTTTTTGTACGAAAGAAAGGTAAAATTAAGTGCTCTGGATTTAGCCTTCTCTAAGAGGTGAGTGCTTCGGGAGGGGCGAGATGGACAGACTATTAGAGAAGTTCAAAATTCAAACAAAAGTTGTCATTCTTGTGCTTCCTTTGTTGTTGACCATTATTATCGTTGGCGGGGTAGGGGTCTATGCAACACGAATTTTGGAGAAACGGCTTAACGTCTCCAGTGATATCGTTCAGTTGCTCTCGGGCTACAAAGCAGTTTACGCAGATATTACGGCGTTTCTGCGCGACCCAACTGCCGAGAGCTACGAGAAAGCAGCTGGGACGACTGAGGAGCAGATTGCAGACATTGATGTCCGCATCAACATACTTCCTGAAGGTCAGGATGTATCGCAGCTGGTTGCAGCACGCGATGCGACACGGGAAATCATCGAATACGTTCACAGCATATGGTTGCATCGAGAGGAACGGGAACAGGTCCTCAGTCGGATTAGCGACCGTATGAACGATCTGAATTCGTTTCAGACGGACCTCGGTAAGTACGCGTTCAAAATTGTTGCCAAGGCAACGCAGGAAGCAAACCAGCGTCAGTCGCGTCTCTTTGACACAATGAAATTTCAGGAATTAGTCAATATGACCGAAATCCTGGCAGCCAATTCTGTCGAAGCAGTCGGCACCGGCAAAATGGCGGATCTTCAAATCAAATTGCGCGCTTTCGCAGTTGAATTAGCCAAGAATGAACGTTTACTAAAGTCATTTGGCGTCCGAGAACACATCGCAGCTCTGGAGGTCGTCCAGAAGTTCACAGATCTAAAAATAGAATCTGACATTGTGACGGCGTCGGCGATCTACGACAGTGTGCATCGGCATGTGTCAGAGTTCGCGAGCGTAATGCGTGATCGAAATTCTGAGGCGCTTACTCGTATCGCCCCGGACCTAGCAACTATGGGTTCCCGATCTTCGGAAACAGATAACGTTACAAAGAAGCTCCGTTCCATCGTTGCTAACAGCAGCGAAGTAAGGATATCGGTTGCCCGTATCTTATCGGACCCTTCCGAAGATAACGTAAAATCGGTGGAAAGAGCGCTGTTTGTTTATCAGGCTGAGGTTAACCTCTTGAAGGATTTGGCTCCGATTGACGCATACTTTGCCGATGTGCCAAACAAGTTTTCCCTCGTGACGGCAGGCCTATTGGCGGACGCCGTTGCACTGAACGAGAACGTGGCCGCTTCTGAGGAAAAGTACCTGGCTGCCACAACGATGATCAATTCGATCTGGGAACAAATGAATACCTTCGCCAGTAGCCAGAGGCAGATGGCGTCGTCAGAGCGTGCGGTAGCGAATTCTATTTCATTGTCTTCAATCGCACTCGGGTTTCTGATTGCGGTAGCCTCTGGTGCTGCGCTGGTTGTAACGCTGAAGCGCCCCATTGGTTCGATCACCAAGACTATGCGCCTGCTTGCGGGGGGGGCGTTAGATGTCTCGATTGACGGTTCTCTGCGTAGCGATGAGATTGGAGAAATGGCACGGGCGCTGGCGGTTTTTAAGGACAACGCGGCCCAAAAACGAGCAATCGAAACTCAGACCCAAGAATTGCAGCAAAGAGCCGAACTGGAACGCGAAAACAATGAACGGCAGCGCGAGGCTGCTGCCAAAAATGTGGAAGATGCAGTTAGGCTGCTTGCCTGCGGGTTGAAGAACCTCGCTGATCGAAACCTTCAGAATCTTATTGAGGAGCCCTTTTCAGGTCAACTTGATACTCTGAGGCAGGACTTTAACGCGACCGTCGGGGGCCTAAATTCGACAATGCTAGACGTGCGGGCAGCCTCTATGGAGATCAACGTCAACGGTCGCCTTCTTGCGGACGCAACGGAGGAACTGTCCCGAAGAAACGAGCAGCAGGCAGAATCGATCGAAAAGACAGCGTCAACCATCTCCGGCATCAGTCATTCGGTTGTCGAAGCTTCAAGGCGGTCTGCGAGCGCTGCGGATACGGTTCAGCGTGTCAAGGTAGAGGCTGATGCTTCCTTGAGTGTGGTGGAGAATGCCGTTGGCGCAATGTCTCGGATTAAGGAGGCCTCAGATAGGATTACCAGTATCGTGTCTGTGATCGATGGGATCGCGTTCCAGACCAATCTCTTGGCATTGAATGCTGGGGTAGAGGCTGCCCGCGCAGGAGAGGCCGGAAAGGGTTTTGCGGTCGTTGCACAAGAGGTAAGAGAACTGGCTCAACGCGCAGCGATGGCGGCTAAGGAGATAGCGGCGCTGATCCATCATTCCACGGTCGAAGTCGCCGTTGGAGTGGACTTCGTGGAGCAGACTGGAGCAGCCATTTCGAACATTGCGATCAAAATCGGCGATATTTCTTGCGATGTCGAAGAAATTGCTCGATCGAACCAGAGCCAAGCGGATAGTTTACGCGAGCTAAGTACTGCGGTTGGAACCATGGAACGGGTTACCTTGCTCAACGCGGCAATGGCCGAAGAAGCCGGTGCAGCGACCAGACGGCTCGCCGAACAGGTTGACGATTTGGTTGTGCTTGTTGGTTCCTTCGCGTTGCGAGAAGCCGCCGCATCGTTGACGGATGGTACTTCCATAAATAGCGCTGCATGAGAAAGATGTGTAAGACTGATGTTCCTTAAGAAAAGAAGTTTCTCCGCGTTCCTTTTTGACATGGACGGAACGCTACTGACGTCTATCTCTGCGGCCGAGCGTGTCTGGGGAAGATGGGCCGCTTCAAAGGGCATCGACCCGGACGAATTTTTGCCGACTATTCATGGTAGACGTGCACGGGACACAATAGCCGGACTGAACTTGCCGAATCTGGACGTCGATGTCGAAGCTGCGAGGGTCACAGCTGCTGAAATAGAGGACGTAGAAGGGGTGGTTGCCATAGCGGGCGCAGCAGAGTTCCTCGCATCCCTGCCTGAAGACAGGTGGGCAATCGTGACCTCTGCAACTAGAGAGCTAGCCTTCAGGCGCTTGGACGCCGCAGGTCTGAAGAAACCGCGACACATGGTCACCGGCGAAGATGTTGTGGTAGGAAAACCAGATCCGCAGTGCTTTTTGCTCGGCGCCCAACGGTTGGGGTTGTCAGCAGTTCAATGCCTCGTTTTCGAAGACGTCCCGGCTGGAGTAGCGGCAGGGAAGGCTGCTGGAGCAGAAGTTCTAGCGATCACGTCTGCAAACCGCGAGCCAACGGTATTCGATGTGCCCACTATTTGTGACTACAACTCCATCACACTCAGCGTCCATGCAAATGACGATATGTCGATCCGCCTTCGTGAGGCAGTGAACTAGGCCCTGCTGACACCGTTGATTCCTAAATCGGCCAAACCATGTACGCTCGACCAGCTGACTGGCTAGATTCGATATCAATGACGAGTACAGGCTAGCCAGCGCATTGGCTGCGGTAGCGAACCGCAGGATAGTTCCACAATTAAGCTTACCCGACAAATGGTCGGGTTCAGCGCTCTAGACCCGGGTTTTGTACAAGTCTCCGCGCAATCAGGCCCCCGCAACCAAACAATCTTGAATACACTCCCAATTGCACGACACACTTCGAAGCTCCTCCGCGTAAGCCGCCAGGAGCTCTTGTTTTTTGTCCTCCGTGTCGAGTTCCCCGGACAGCTGACGCGCCAGCACATCCTGATCCACCATTGCCTTGAACTTTGCTTCCATCAGCTGAGCTGTCTCCATGGCAGCGAGCATGGACGCAATGCGACCATGCACCGCAAGCGCCGGCGGTTAACGGCCCGGTGTACTGGCAATGACGACTTTCTGTATAAGCTGGCGGATGATGCCGATCAGCGGCTGCTTAGTCTGGGTATCAGCGTGATCGCGCATCATGTAAAACATGGCATGTATCACCGTGCGGACCGTGTCTTCGTTGATCTCGTCGCGCAGCGTCGCGAGGCGTTCGGCGTCGCTTATGGGCTTATCCGTGGATGAGCGCTTGCCAGCTGCCGCTCCAGTTCTTCACGTTCCTCGTCGAGCCTATCGAGCTGCTCTCAAAGGCCGCGTTAGATAAAGAGAATCCTAACGCTGCGCCTCCGGTGTGACGAACATCAAGATCCGGCAAAATAAGCCTCTGCGTGTTTTACCACAACGAGAATTCCCCTGATCACTTGCCCCCGACAGGTGTCAGCAACTACCATTTGAGGCGGGCTGTATGACGAGGTCTCCTCGTTGAATTCGGCAGAACGGATCTGTCTGGTGTTGGGGCCTGAGAATACCTAGACGCAACGAGAGATGCAGCTTAGCTCTTTCGGTCTCGCGGCCAGACGATTGGGCTAATTGCTCATCAGGCGAAGCCTTTCCTGCTTCAAAATCTCGATGCTGCGAGCGTTGTGAAGCTTGAGGATCCCCATGTCGCGCAGCTTTGAAATCGTGCGTGACACCGTTTCGATAGTCAGACCAAGGTAGTCGCCGATGTCTACACGGCTCATAGGCAGGTCGATCACATCGGTGCTGCCCTGGCGATCGGCCAGATCCATAAGAAAAACGGCGATCTTCTCAAGCGAACTCTGGCGGCCGACGACCAGCAGGTGTTCCTGGGCCCGGACCATCGCTTTCAACGCGACGCCCACCAGCCGATCGTTAAGCTGGCCGCCAGCTGGGCGTTCAATCGAGGTAAGGCCGGAATTCACCATAGCCTCGGCGTAGAAGCTGTGGGTCTCGCTGATCTCGAAGCCGAAGGTTTCACCAACGAGATGAAAGGCGACGATCTGACGGCGGCCGTCTGTCAGAAGACGGTAGATCCGGACCGCCCCGTATTCGATCTGGTAAAGAGAACGTGCGCGTTCGCCCTGGGCGTAGATCACGCAATCTGGCGCATGAACGGTTACGGGTCTGATATGCGCTTGGTTCCGCGCACGCGGCGGGGCGGAGATTCGCGAATTCATTGTGATCGAAGCGGCGGTCTGCATCGGCATGTCCCTTTGGTTGAAAGAGATCATGTCGGATCAGCGGCTTTGCGGCTATTGAGTTCTTCCACTACGGGTTCTTACGTAGACCCAATACGGCATTGGAGATATCCGGTCCCATGAGGGGCTTGGACAGTACACGTATGTTGTCTGGGTTTAAGCCCACGTAGTCTCTGTCGTCCTCCGCGAGAACAACAACTTTTACACCGCGGCTGGTCAGGCTCAGGCCGGCCGTCAGATCGGCGGGCGGGAGGCAGGTGTCGAGAATGACGCATTGGGCACGGGCAATCGCTTCGGTTGCCATAGTCCAGTCGTTGAACTGCTCTACTGCCTGGCCATGCGTGTTGAGGGCAAAGCTGATCGACCGCATCAAGGCCGGGTCTTTGACAACAACAACAATGGCAGACAGCGTGGACAATGGGATCACAAAAGCTCGGTAATGATCATTCACCAAGCTTGAAGATCGCATACTG
Source organism: Rhizobium glycinendophyticum (assembly GCF_006443685.1). Taxonomy (NCBI): domain Bacteria; kingdom Pseudomonadati; phylum Pseudomonadota; class Alphaproteobacteria; order Hyphomicrobiales; family Rhizobiaceae; genus Peteryoungia; species Peteryoungia glycinendophytica. Next base: position 49,961 of record NZ_VFYP01000008.1, read on the forward strand.
GCCGACGCACGCCCTTGTCATGGATCAAGTGTATGGTCGGATTCTCAAGATACCGGCTATATGCTGACAATGAGCGACATGCGCACGAGTTCCGGCAGGCTGCGTGCCTTCATCTTCATCATAACATTGGCGCGATGGACCTCGACTGTGCGCGGGCTGATGTCAAGATTGAACGCGATGGCCTTGTTCGGCTGGCCAGCCACGACGGCCGCCAGGATCTGCCGTTCCCGTTCGCTGAGGCTGCCAATGCGGGAGCGGATATCGTCCACACTCACCGTGCCCGCAGACGAATCCGCGAGTTTCTCAGCGGCCCGTCGCACCGCTTCGATAATTACGGCCTCTTCAAACGGCTTCTCGATGAAGTCCACTGCACCCGCCTTCATCGCTTCGACGGCTATGGGAATGTCGCCATGCCCCGTGACGATGATCGAGGGTATCGGTGGCGAAATGTTCGAGATTTTCCGCACCAGGTCCAGACCGCTCATGTCAGGCATGCGCATATCCGTTACCAGGACTGCGCTGCGAAGGCTCGGCGCGATTTCAGAGAATGCGGTTGCGGTCGGATGAAGCCTCACGCCAAAACCGTTTGCCGTCAGCATGAACCCCAGCGATTTGCGAAGTCCCTCTTCATCGTCAACGATGTGGACGGTAAAGTCGTCAGGCTGCATTTTGGCCCTCGTCGTGCTGCAAAAGGGTGAAACTGAAACAGGCGCCGCCAAGTTCACTTTCAGAAACGGTCATCTCTCCGCCATGGGCTTCGACGATCCGTCGGGAGATCGACAACCCGATCCCCATCCCTCCCGCCTTGGTGGTCGTAAACGGCTTGAAGAGATCCTGAGCGACTTCAGCAGATATACCGGGACCAGAATCCTCAACTCTCACCGTCAGCAATTCGGGATTATCCGGGCGGACGCTGATGCGGATTTCCTTGTTTGCCGTCTGCTTCATCGCCTCGATCGCGTTGCGCATGAGGTTGGTCAGCACCTGCTGAATCTGGATTCGGTCGACGAAAACCTGGTCGTTGTCCGAGGTAAAGTCGAACACGGTGCGGACCCCCTTTTCCCGAGAGCCGACGAGAGCGAGTGCTCCGGCCTCTTCGATGAGTTGACGCAGGCTTTCCGACCGCTTCTCCGTCTCGCCCTTAGTGACGAACTCGCGCAGGTGTCGGATGATCTGCCCGGCACGAATGCTCTGTTCGCCCGCTTCCACCAATGCGTCTCGGATTTGGATGTCACGATCGCCAGCCGCGTTCTCAAGCAGACGCGCGCAGCCATGGACATAGTTGGCGATGGCCGACAGTGGCTGGTTCAACTCGTGCGCCAGGGTCGAGGCCATTTCTCCCATTTCATTCAATCGGCCGAGCCTTGCGAGCTCGGTCTGGATTTCCTGCAGGCGAGCGGCGGACTCCTCTCGCTCTGTGAGGTCGCGGACGAACCCAGTGAAGAACCGCTTTCCGCCGCGTTTGATCTCGCCGACCGCGAGCTTCATCGGAAACGTGGAACCGTCCTTGCGCTGACCCACCACGACACGGTCAACGCCGATGATCCTCTTCTCGCCGGTTTCCATATAGCGGCGCATGTAGCCATCGTGCTCGACCTTGTAAGGCTGAGGCATCAGCAGTCTCAGATTCTGCCCAACGGCTTCGGTTTCCGAATAGCCGAACTGGCGGACGGCTGCGGAGTTGAACGAAATGATGTTTCCGTTTTCGTCGCTGATGATGGTGGCATCAAGAACAGTGTCGAGGATTGATGTCATTCGGGCCTCGCGATCATCCAGCGCTTCCTTGAGCTCCGCTAGGGTCTCACGATCCTGGTCTCTTAGGTTGGCCATCCAGACAATCAATGCCGCGAGGACGGCAAGCGCGACTGCTTGGGCAACGACGGTTTCCGAGACGGATGGATGCACGTTGAGAAGCCAGAGGGCGAGGCCAAGGATTGCCGCGAGCAGAGCCGGAGGCGCGCCACCGATAAGGGCGGTGGCGATGACCGGGATCGGCACGAGCAGGGAAATCGCGTGCGAAGCGGCACCTCCCATCAGGAAAAGCGGCATGCCGACAATCGCGACCGTCCCGAAAACCGCAACTACATAAGCCGAGACATTGGGAAGTACTCGGCCTGTTTTTCGTTGCGTGTTGACCATTTCGCCCCTGATTTCCACACCCAATCAGCTAAAACCATGCAGACGGAGGAATGATCCGTGCCAAATTCGCTCGGTTCAACATACCTACATGGGAAGTTGGCCCTTGTGTCAAATTGATAGAAGTTAAAAGCTCCGAGGTCCGGTTTGTCTCCACGGTGCGCTGGATGCGCGCCCGCGCGTCTTGTGCAGACAGCCCGACCCTCGGCTCTCGGGAAGCGGCAGCTCCAGCCAGAACTCTTTACACGGATCGCTAGTAAAACCTCTACCGCTCTGCTGAGGTTCATATAGCCGTTGACGATGGCTGCCCTTTTTTGGACGAATGACCAAAAAAGTCGTTTCCTCATATTAGTGCGCGATGTAACGAAAACTTCCATGCATGCACTTGAGCAACTTTTCCAAATACGTGATCCCCGCAGGCGGTGGGCTTTGTTTGCCAGCCTCTGGTCTCCATGCGAAAACTCGCTCGGGGTCGATCTCGTCTATCTTCTGGGAGAGAGCTGTCTGGGCTACCTCAGAGGCGACGATCTGAAGCTGTTCGAGGCGCTGCCGGAAGAGCTTGTCGTGTACCAAATGGGTGACGCAGCGCCTGATGATGCCGGGTGTGTATGGTTTCTCGTGCCACCCTCATCAACCGCGAAGGCGGGGCGAGTATTTCGAGACTGTCTAATCGGTGTCATCGCGCGGGCCGGTGCGTTGATAGTCGATCCGCTAGACGTTGACGTTATACCGGAAAATGCGGCGGTTGCCGCTTAGTCTGGCAACTTGTCCCAAACCGGATCACCTCCCGGTTGAGCTTCAGGTGCCATTGCCTGCACGTCGGGAGTTACGTTTGCGTCAACTCACGACCTCACAAGGTGGAGCGCTTGGGGCCAAATTAACCTGATGATCCTCTCCTTAAGATGTCTCTGATGTTCTGCGAGGCATTCATGAAGACTGTAACGTTGCGCTTCATTCGGTCCCTTTCCAGCTTTGCCGCCTTCTTCCTTCTCGTCTCGGCAATGTGCTGTAGCGCCGCCGACTGGATCGTGAAAAAAAGCTACGCCAAGACCGCATGAATCTATTTGCTCATGGTCAGCTGCTCATAGTTGAAGGCAAGACGAAACCCGCCACCCTGAACAGACGTCGCGTCTTCTTGATTCGGGCCCAACCTGAGCGGCGTCATGGTGTTCCAGACAAGGTCTGAAGTCGCGTACGCGACATCGCCATGAATAAGCGCAGTTCTCCCGCCAAGGCACTAAGAGTTTCCACGCGGAATGCCGCTTTCGCATTTCGGATTCACGACCGCTGCAATACAGCCGTGATTGGTAGGCGCGCGGCTGCCTCTGATTCCAGCTTGTCTCAGCTAAAAGACTGTCGGGCTGCGGATCTGGGCGATCGTCCTGCTCTTTCTCGTGGTCACCGTGAAAGCGGTTTCCCCCACATTCACCAGTCCAGCGCTACCCAAAGCGGCTGCCGGGCGCCCTGCTCAGGGATGAATTTGCCGGGGGCGGCGAATCTGCTGATGGGGCGGGACGACGCTCAAGGAGGGCTCGCTATGCTCATATACCCACCCGTACCGCCTGCAATCTCAAGCGACAAACAAGGCCTCCTAATTCGCCGATGCAGATGGAACACTGGTTGCCGGAAGCGGTTGGACTGCCAACAACCACAAGGAGAATTCCGATATGGCCGAAGACAGCCGTGTGAGGGAGCGCAGACTTCGTCGCGCGGCGCCAAGCTGGCGAGAGCACAAAGATCTAAACCGATGATCAATGCAAGCTGCTTCTGCGTAAGCGGGGGGGAGCGCTGAAATAGAAGGTTGGCGTCCTCCAGCACACCCGTCCAGCCGCTGACTCGCAAGGTAGGCGGCACGGAACATGGCGACTTCTGGGGACGTAGCAAACAGGATCTAAACCGCAGATTTTCCGATTTGGACCGACGGTGGAAGAATCTACCTCGGTAATTGCGGCTCTTTTTTACAGTGAGGTGAAGTTGTGAGTGAATATTACTTTGGACCCGTCCTCTCGCAGGATGGTGTTATGTTTCGTATCTGGGCGCCTTTAAAAGACGAGGTGCTTCTGAAGTTGCAGGATCATACGCCAAGGCAGATGGAGCGCGATCCTGCTGGATGGCATTACTTGAAAATTCCAAGTGCAAAAGCTGGTGACAGATACAAGTTCTTGATTGGAAATGGACAAGAGGTTCCCGATCCCGGGTCTCGCTACCAACCTGATGATGTTCATGGCTATAGTGAAGTTGTCGATCTCACCAAGTACGCCTGGAGCGAGCGAGCATGGGAGGGGCGTCCTTGGGAGGAGACGGTGCTATACGAGCTGCACGTTGGTGCCTTCACAGCTGAAGGCACATTCAAAGCCGCAGCCGAAAGATTAGGCCATCTAGCCGATCTTGGTGTGACGGCGATCCAGTTGATGCCGATCAGCGATTTTCCGGGCCGGTACAACTGGGGCTATGATGGCGTTCTGCCCTATGCTCCCGATAGCACTTATGGTCGCCCAGAGGATTTGATGGCGCTGGTTGATGCCGCTCATAAGCGGGGCATCAACGTCTTCCTTGATGTTGTCTACAATCATTTTGGTCCTGATGGGAACTATATTCCGCTTTTCGCGCCGCTGTTTACCGATGAGCACAAGACACCTTGGGGAGACGGGATCAACTATGACGGCGCAAAATCCGATGTAATCCGCGAGTTCATCATCCAGAACGCGATCTACTGGATTAGTGAATTTAAGTTGGATGGGCTGCGGCTCGACGCGGTGCACGCCATTAAGGATGACAGTCCCGAACACCTTCTGGATGAGCTCGCGCGACGTGTTCGAGATGCGGTTGGCAGCCGACATGTACATTTGATTGTCGAGAACGAAGACAACGACAGCGATTTGTTGAGGCGGGGCGAAGAGGGGCGGCCTCTTCGCTTCACGGCTCAGTGGAATGATGATGTCCATCACGTCCTCCACGTGGCAGCAACTGACGAAGATTTTGGCTATTACAAGGACTACGCTGACGATCCCGGGAAGGTGGGGCGAGCGCTTTCGGAGGGCTTCGTTTTCCAGGGGCAAGAGATGACCTATAGCGGGGGGCACCGTGGAAAGCCTTCGCTTGATTTGCCGCCGACAGCCTTCGTTTCGTTCATTCAGAACCACGACCAGATCGGCAATCGGGCTCATGGCGAGCGCATGATCACCTACCGGCCATTGGAGCCGCTAAAGGCGATCACGGCGATTTATCTCCTTTCGCCGCAGATCCCGATGCTGTTCATGGGAGAGGAGTGGGGGGCCCGTGAACCCTTCCCGTATTTCTGCGACTTTGGTGACGAGTTAAATAAAATGGTGAGGGAAGGGCGGCGAGAGGAGTTGTCTCGTCTACCTGGCTTCCACGCCAACGATCTGCTTGATCCTACCGCAGCTTCGACCTTCGCGATGTCGAAGCTGGACTGGTCGGCGCTATCTTCGCAGGAGGCAGAGGAAATGTTGTTCTTCTACAAGTCGTTGCTCGCTCTACGCCATCAGCGGATCGTGCCGCTTCTGACCGGCGCATCCGGAGGCGTGGGCGCCTTCCAGTCCGAGGGGCGTGTCACGAAAGTGGAATGGTGCCTGACCGAAAGTAAATGCCTTTATCTGGTTGCCAACCTCTCGGAGCAGCCCGCGCAATTTTCGTCGACCGTTGCGGGCGAGAAGCTTTTTATACTCGGATCGTCAATTGAGGGCCACCTAGCACCATGGACAGTGAAGGTTGGCATCCGCTCTCGTTAATCTTGGTCCGGAAGCTCACCGGCGAAAAACCACCGAGAGCTTACTCGCTCAGCTCGCCCCATTAGATAGTGTGAGAGCATTAAACTTCGGAGCGAGACACGAGCACTATAAGTGACCGGCTGGGTCGGCATTGCTAATTCGATCTACAGGCTCATTACCGGTAATCAAAGCAGCTATAATCGCGCCAATGAACGCACCAGAAACGGCATTGGGCTTTGTCCCGGCCTCGGAGAGTGCTTCATGAACACCTTCATGATACGCGCCAATGGCATTGCCGCCCGAGAAACAAAGCCAGACGTCGTCGCTAGAATTCATCGATTGCCCGTTCGGTCACCGTAATTGGGACCCGACTTAGACCGTCCTCATCTGGAGTGGTTCCCGAGCAGGTGTGATATGGTTCTCCGTGCGGGGCCACGCCGGCGGCACCTACGAACCGGCTACCTCTGAGTAGTCGTCAAGCTGTCAGCGCTTTCCCGTACCCATACGCGCGCCACTGATGTTGGCAGGCACAGCTACGCTCACATGGGGCTGCTCACGTAACGGCAAGTCAACACGGTATGGCACAGCCAGCTGAGTGTGATTTGTCAGCCTTGGCCTAACAGGTGGTGGCTTTCGTACCCTGGCCAGCAGCTTCTCGAACCTCTCTCGGATCATTTTTTTCTCCCGGCGCTGGAAGCGCGCCAAAGTCCTGCGTCCCGCGGTCGGCATCCTCAACACATTCCGTCGCACGGTGAGACCCAAACCTTTTCAAGCACCATTTGTTTCCCTCCTGTCGTAACTGCACGCGCGCAAGAGACGGCCCGGTTAGTTCATTGGGGGCCGGCGCGAACGGGCGGGGCGGGGCGGGGGGTTGGTAGAGTAGGCGCTCATGCTCGCGGAATAGGAAGGAACCACATCGGAGGGCATTTGTTTGCCACTCTGAGCTGAGGGCGCTGTCTTACTCAGAGACTCGCGAGTTCCGTCGAACGATACTGACGAGCAGGGAGACCGTATGAGCCACTTGAGGACCCCTGCCCGGGGAAATCCCCGAATCTATTATATCCACCCTTTGCAACTTGGTGGCCTTGCAGCTTGGATCGACGCCTTCGACCATGCGGCCGGGCTCGGGTTTACTGATGTATTATCAGCCCCGCTTTTCAAGCGCGGACATGGGGGCAGCGTATTCGCTGCGATTGACTTTGAGCAGCCAGATCCCGCACTGGACCTCGGTCCCTCGATAGATGACGCCATTGCCCTTCTCGCTTCTGAGGCGAGGAGCCGGGGGCTCAATTTCATGCTCGACCTGGTCTTGCAGCCTGCAGCACCACAGGAACCGCCGTACGCGCCTGACCCGCGTATAAGACCCATCGACTTGGGCGGGTCGTGGCCCAAATTCGATGATGAGATGGTCGCGCGGTGTGTGGATGAGTGGCGCAGTCGCATCGATCGTTTTATCGCAGCTGGAGCCGATGGATTCCGCTGCGTTCGGCTCGACTCGGTTACGGCTGAGGTATGGGATGCCGTCATTTCCGATTCAGGTCTGCGGAAGGATGGGCAAAAGCCGGACTACTACGCCTTCACGCCCGGGACCGATTTTGCGCTACGACGGGACCTGTCGGGGCGTGGGTTTGCTGGTTGCTTTTCGTCCTTTGCCTGGTGGGACTTGAAAGAGGACTGGTTCCAGGAGGAAGTCCGGTTGCAGCAGGCTTTCGGTCTGCAGATCCATTTCCCGGAAGCACCCTTCGCCAAACGGCTTGCTCATGGCATGGACAGCAGGGAAATCAGAGAGCGACGTTCATTGCGCGCCTTACAGGTTGCCGCATCTCTTGGGGGCGGACTGCTCATCCCCATGGGCTTTGAGTTCGGCGCCAGCCTGCCGCTCGATCCGACCTGTGGGAATGGCGGCGGCCTGCGCGCCTTGCGAGACGGTGGCTCGTTCGATCTCTCTGGCGAGATTCGTTCTGTGAATGCTGCTCTTGCGCAAGCCGAGGCTGGTCGTTCAGCCCCGGTCATCAGCATTGATGCCAATGGTCCGACGACCGTCATTATAAAGAGTGATGCCTTGGACTCGCGCCTCGCACGCACGATGGAGCTGATCGTCATTAACCGGGACCTCCGACGGCCAACGACGCTGCCGCGGCATGCCTTGCGCGAGCTCGTCTCGCCTTTCCTGCCCTCGGAGGACAAGGCCGGAGCCAGACTTGCGCCGGGCGAGGTAAGGCTGCTGGCGACGGTTCGGGCTAGTTCCATTAACGCCGCCGGCGCGGAAACGACGGCTGCGGACGCTGCGGCATCGGCCCGCATCGCGATCGAGAAGATCGCGCCGCAGGTCGATGGCGGACGCTTTCCCGTCAAGCGGATTGTCGGCGATATAGTTACGGTCGAGGCAGATATTTTCGCGGATGGACACGATGTTCTCGCTGCAGCGCTCTTCTTCCGCGCCGAGGATGAAGAAGTTTGGCGTGAAGGGCGGATGGCCTTAGTCGAGAACGACCGCTGGCGCGCGAGTTTCCCTCTCGACAGGAATGGCCGCTACGAGTTTTTCGTGGAAGCCTGGAAGAACCCTTTCGCCATCTATCGATATGAACTCGTGAAGAAGCACGACGCCCGGCTGGACCTGCGGCTCGAACTGCTGGAGGGCGAAGCGCTTGTCGAGCGGGCCGCCAGCGCTCCCGCAAAGGGCATGGATCCCTCTGCGCTCACGGAACTTAGGGCTCTGCTGGAGAAACTGCGGGCCTCCGAGGACAGGCAGAAGGTTGATCTGCTGCTCTCTTCTGAGGCCTCCCGGCTCATGGATCTCGCCGACCGGCGGCCGTTCAGCGCCCGCTCTGCCCCGCATCCCGTCGATGCCGAGCGGCGCCATGCTGCCTTTGCCAGCTGGTATCAGATCTTTCCCAGGTCCCAGAGTGGTGATCCCGACAGGCATGGCACCTTCGACGATGTCATCGCACGATTGCCGGCGATCCGTGAAATGGGCTTCGACGTGCTCTACTTCCCGCCGATCCATCCCATCGGGCGGACGAACCGGAAGGGACGCAACAACACGCTCCTTGCTGGCCCCGACGATCCCGGCAGCCCCTATGCAATCGGCTCTGAAGATGGCGGGCATGACGCCATCCACCCGCAGCTCGGCACGTTCGAAGATTTTCGCCGTCTTGTGCAGGCGGCTGCCCGAGAGGGCCTCGAGATCGCACTCGACCTCGCCATTCAGGCCTCGCCCGATCACCCTTGGCTTAAGGAGCATCCCGGCTGGTTCGACTGGCGCGCCGACGGAACGATCCGCTACGCGGAGAATCCGCCGAAGAAATACGAGGATATCGTCAATGTCGACTTCTATGCGCGGGATGCCGTGCCTGCGCTTTGGATAGAGCTTCGGGATATCGTGGAGCTTTGGATAGAGCAGGGGGTGACGCTGTTTCGTGTCGACAATCCGCACACCAAGCCTCTCCCGTTTTGGGAGTGGCTGATCCGCGATGTGAGGGCTCGCCATCCGGAAGCGGTTTTCCTGTCCGAAGCCTTCACCCGTCCCAAGGTCATGTACCGCCTTGCCAAGGTCGGCTTCTCACAGTCCTACACCTACTTCACCTGGCGCAACAGCAAGTGGGAGCTGGAGCAGTATATGCTGGAGTTGACCAAGGCCGAGCCGCGGGAGTTCTTCCGTCCCCATTTCTTCGTCAACACCCACGACATCAATCCGGATTTCCTGCAGAACGCGCCGAGGCCGGCCTACCTGATCCGCGCCGCCCTTGCCGCAACCCTGTCGGGCCTCTGGGGCGTCTATAACGGGTTCGAGCTCTGCGAGGGCCGGCCCGACGCGAAGCGGAAGGAATATGCGGATAGCGAAAAATACGAGATCCGCGCCTGGGATTACGACCGGCCCGGCAACATCAAGGCAGAGATCGCGATGCTCAACCGCATCCGTAAACAGAACCCGGCGCTGCAATCGCATCTGGGCCTGACACTGCTGAACGCCTCCAACGAGAATATCCTGTTTTTCGAGAAAGCGAGTGCCGGTCGCCACAACGTGGTGCTCGTCGCCGTCAGCCTCGACCCGCACAACGTCCAGGAGAGCGACATCGAGATCCCTCTCTGGCACTTCGGCATGGACGACGGCGGTACGATGGCACTCGAGGACCTGATCGGCGGCAACAGGTTCAGCTTCAACGGTAAGTGGCAGAGGATCAGGCTCAATCCTCAGCACTTGCCTTTCGCAATCTGGCGCGTCCGCGCCCGGGAGGTATGAGATATGGATACGGCGAATTTCACCCATGATGCTGCGAGCCAGGCATCCGATGCCCTGTGGTACAAGGACGCCATCATCTACCAGCTGCACATCAAGTCGTTTTTCGATGCGAATGGCGACGGGATTGGCGACTTCGAAGGGCTTTACCAGAAGCTCGATCACATCTCGGCGCTCGGGGTTACCGCGATCTGGCTCCTGCCGTTCTTTCCCTCCCCGCGGCGTGACGACGGCTATGACATTGCCGACTACAACAATGTCAGCCCGGACTACGGGACGATGGAAGACTTCCGCAAGTTCGTCCAGGCGGCACATGACCGCAATCTGAAAGTTATCATTGAACTCGTCATCAATCATACCTCCGACGAGCATCCGTGGTTTCAGAGGGCGCGCCACGCGCCGCCCGGAAGCCCGGAGCGGGATTTCTATGTGTGGTCGGACACGGACCAGAAGTTCCCGGAAACACGTATCATCTTTCTGGACACCGAAAAGTCCAACTGGAGCTATGATCCGGTGGCGGGTGCCTATTACTGGCATCGCTTCTATTCACACCAGCCGGATCTCAATTTCGACAACCCGCTCGTCATGGAAGAACTGCTGCGGGTGATGCGCCTGTGGCTCGAGACGGGCATCGACGGGTTCCGCCTCGATGCGATCCCCTATCTCGTCGAGCGCGAGGGCACGAATAACGAAAACCTGCCGGAGACGCATGTCATTCTGAAGCGGATACGCGCGGCGCTCGATGAAACGCATCCGGGTGTCATGCTGCTCGCCGAGGCCAATCAGTGGCCGGAGGATACGCGGGAGTATTTCGGCGATGGCGATGAATGCCATATGGCGTTTCATTTTCCGCTGATGCCACGCATGTATATGGCGATTGCCAAGGAAGACCGGTTCCCGATCACTGACATCCTGCGCCAGACGCCTGCCATTCCGGATAACTGCCAGTGGGCGATCTTTCTGCGCAACCACGACGAGCTGACGCTGGAAATGGTGACCGACGAGGAGCGTGATTACCTCTGGAGCACCTATGCGGCAGACAAGCGCGCGCGGATCAATCTCGGCATCCGCCGCCGCCTTGCGCCCCTGATGGAGCGGGATCGACGCCGCATCGAGCTGATGAACGCGTTGCTCCTCTCCATGCCCGGTACACCCGTTCTCTATTACGGAGACGAGATCGGCATGGGCGACAACATCTACCTGGGCGACCGCGACGGTGTGCGCACGCCGATGCAATGGTCGCCGGACCGCAATGGCGGCTTCTCCAAGGCTGACCCTGCACGCCTCGTCCTCCCTCCGATCTCCGATCCGATCTACGGATTTGAGGCGGTGAATGCCGAGGCTCAACTCGCAGACGCCCATTCGCTCCTCAACTGGACGCGGCGCATGCTGGCCCTGCGCGGGAGTTACCGTGCCTTTGGTCGCGGCACGCTGAGACTCCTGGCACCCAGCAACCGGCGCATCCTCGCCTATCTCCGAGAAGACGGGGACGATGTCCTGCTTTGCGTGATGAACCTCTCGCGTGTGCCGCAGGCGGTCGAACTCGATCTTTCGGCCTTTGAGGGACGGGTGCCGGTGGAGTTGACGGGCATGTCGCCTTTCCCGCCGATTGGCCAGCTCACTTACCTGCTGACCCTGCCGGCCTATGGCTTCTACTGGTTTCAGCTCAGTGCCGACGCAGATGGCCCGTCCTGGCGCACGGCACCACCGGAGCAGTTGACCGACCTGGTCACAATGGTCGTGCGCCGCTCCTTGACCGAACTGGTGGAAGAGCCCCAGCATCAGCAGGTGCTGAATACCGAACTGCTGCCGGCCTATCTCTCCAAGCGCCGCTGGTTCGGCGCCAAGGACCAGCCACTGCAATCTGCCCGTTTTGTCTCGGCAACGCCGTTGCCCTTTGCCGAGGGCGTGGTGCTTTGCGAAATCGAGGCGGTACTGCCGGATCATGCAGAGACCTACCAGCTTCCGCTCGCGGTCGATTGGGAGGGAGGGCCGCCGAACGTACTGGCCCAGCAGCTCGCACTGGCGCGTTTGCGGCAGGGCAAGCGGGTTGGCTTTCTGACTGATGGTTTCGCCATGGAATCGCTTGCACGCGGCATCCTGCAGGGGCTCTGCGACCGCTCGGTCACCACGGACCGCAATGGCAAGATCGAATTCCTGGGGACCGACGCGCTGGATTGCCTGGCGCTGGACGACGAGATGGCGGTCCGCTGGCTTTCGGCGGAACAGTCCAACAGCTCCCTGATCGTTGGGGATCTGGCGATGATCAAGCTCATTCGCCATGTGTTCGTCGGGATTCACCCGGAAGCGGAGATGACCCGCTATCTGACCAATGCTGGCTATGAGCACACCGCCCCGCTTCTAGGGGAGGTGGTCAGGACGGACACGTCGGAGCGGCGGTCCACTCTAATAATTGTACAAGGTGCAATTCCCAATCAGGGAGACGCATGGAATTGGATGCTCGCCAACCTGCGGCGCGTTGCGGACGAGATTGCCCTGACGGAGGCCCCGATCGAAGAAGCTTCAGAACAGCTGCGGCCGCTTCTCAACTTCGTCGCTATGGTCGGGACACGGCTCGGCGAAATGCATGTGGTGCTGGCCGCGCCGACGGAGGACGAAGCCTTCCGGCCCTCGCGCGCCGGAGCCGACGATGTGGAGGTGCTTCGCCGTGCCGTCACCGGGGAGGTCAACTATGCCTTCAGCAAACTGGAGGAACTTGGCGACGACGTGGATGCCGACATCCTCGCCGCCGCCCGGCCCCTGCTCGCCCGCCGCGAGGAGATCATGCGGTTTGCAGAGCGGCTGACCGCCAAGGCCGACGGTACGCTCCTGACGCGAGCGCATGGCGACTTCCATCTCGGCCAGGTCCTGGTTTCGGAAGGTGATGCGGTGCTGATCGACTTTGAGGGCGAGCCGGCCCGGAACCTTGCTGAGCGCCGGGCGAAGACCAGCCCCATGCGCGATGTCGCCGGTCTGCTGCGCTCGCTCAACTATCTGACGGCCACGGCCGAGCTGGATGCCGACGCGGTGACCGAACATAATGGCGGGCGCCGGCTGGCGGTCATCCGCGAGTTCGCAAGGCGGGCGGAGACGGTTTTCCTCGAAGAATACCGGCAGGCAACGAAGGCCTGTGCGGATCTGGCCTCTGACGAGGCCGATATCCGCAACCTGCTCGGCATCTTTCTCTTGGAAAAGGCGGCTTACGAGATCGCCTATGAAGCGCGCAACAGGCCGAAATGGCTGCCGATCCCGCTTGCAGGGATGACGGCCATCATCGAACAACTGCTCGACGAGGGTCAGTGATCATGGACGCGCTTCTCCTTTCGGGCGGCATTGCGCCGGAAGCCATCTCGGCTCTCGTCGAAGGCCGGCATGGCGATCCCTTCTCCATTCTCGGACCGCATGCCGGAGCCGATGGGGAGGTGGTGGTTCGAGCATTCCTGCCGGGTGCGGTCGGGCTGACGATCCTCGACCGCAGCAATGGTGCCCAGCTGGCGGTCGCCAGTCTCCTGCATCCGGCAGGGCTCTTCGCGGCGACGTTGACAGAGGGCGCCGCCTACCTGTTGCAGATACAATGGCCCGACGCCGTTCAGGTGACCGAAGACCCCTACAGCTTCGGTGTCCAGCTCGGCGATCTCGACCTGCATCTCATCGGTCAGGGCACCCACTACAACCTCACTCAGGCCTTGGGAGCCAACCCGGTCACCGTGGAGGGTGTCGAGGGGGTCCGCTTTGCCGTATGGGCACCGAACGCCCGACGTGTGTCCGTGGTCGGCGACTTCAACGCCTGGGACGGTCGCCGTCACCCGATGCGCCTTCGACAGCCGGTCGGCATCTGGGAAATCTTTGTTCCACGGCTGACAGCCGGGGAGCGATACAAATACGAGATCATAGATCAGCACGGGACCGTGCTGCCGCAAAAGGCCGATCCGGTCGGGCGCTCCGCCGAGGCTGCGCCATCCACCGCGTCCATCGTTGCTTCGTCGGCTCCGTTCGATTGGCATGATGCGGATTGGATGCGTAGCCAGCGCGAGCGCACGAAGATCGACGGTCCCATGTCCGTCTATGAGGTGCATGTCGGCTCTTGGGTAAGAGACCTCGCCGACGGCAATCGGTCGCTGGACTGGATCGAACTCTCTCAGCGCATGATCCCCTATGTGCGGGATATGGGCTTCACCCATATCGAGCTCCTGCCAATTATGGAGCATCCTTTTGGCGGGTCATGGGGCTACCAGCCGCTCGGCCTGTTCGCGCCGACGGGGCGATATGGCACGCCAGAGGACTTCGCCTATTTCATCGACCGCTGCCACGCCCACGGCATTGGCGTTATCCTCGACTGGGTACCCGCTCATTTCCCGACGGACATCTGGGGCATGGCCCGCTTCGACGGTACGGCGCTCTACGAACACGAGGATCCGCGGGAGGGCTTTCACAAAGACTGGAACACGCTGATCTACAATCTGGGCCGCAACGAGGTGAAAGGCTTCCTCATCGCCAGTGCCCTGGAGTGGCTGGAGCGCTACCACGTGGACGGCCTCCGGGTGGATGCGGTTGCATCCATGCTCTACCGCGACTACAGCCGCGCCGCCGACGAGTGGATTCCCAACAAATTTGGCGGCCGGGAAAATCTCGAATCCATCGAGTTTTTCAAGCATCTGAACAGCATTATCCACACACGCTGCCCTCACGCCTTCACAGTCGCTGAGGAATCGACGGCGTTTCCGGACGTGACCAGGCCGCCGGAAGAAGGCGGTCTCGGATTCGATCTCAAATGGAACATGGGCTGGATGCATGACAGCCTTCACTATGTGGAGGAGGACCCGGTCTATCGCCGGTATCATCACGGCTCTATCACCTTCGGCATGGTCTATGCCTATACCGAGCGGTTCATGCTGCCGCTCTCCCATGACGAGGTGGTGCACGGGAAGGGCTCGCTACTCCTGAAGATGCCCGGCGACGTCTGGCAAAAATTTGCGAACCTGCGCGCCTATTTCGGCTTCATGTGGGGGCATCCGGGCAAGAAGCTCCTGTTCATGGGCGGCGAGATCGGCCAGAGCAGCGAATGGAACCATGACGCGTCGGTGCATTGGGACCTCATCGATGATCCCATGCATGGCGGCTTGCAGCGATTGGTGCGCGACCTCAATCGCCTCTATGTTCAGCATGCAGCCCTTCACTATGGTGATATCCACCCGGATGGCTTCGAATGGGCTGTCGTGGACGATGCGGAAAACTCCGTCCTCGCCATGTTGCGCTACGACCGCGAGCGGCAGGGGGCGGTGCTGGTCGTCTCCAACTTCACGCCCGTGCCGCGGACCGGATATCGGATCGGCGTTTCCGGCGGCGGGTCGTGGCAGGTGATCCTCAACAGCGATGCCGGCGTCTATGGCGGTGCCAACAGCTATGTCGGAGACGCCACTGCAGAGCCTATCGCAGCCCACGGCCACCCGTTTTCGATCCAGGCCGATCTCCCGGCGCTGTCCACCGTCATGTTCCGGCTAACCCGGGAGTAAGGGATAGCGCTCGCCGCGTCCGGCGCTCCTGATCCGCCCGGTTACCGGTATGACACGGCCGTCTGTCCGCTAGCAGACGGTTCGGAACCAGGGGCAATCCGGGCAGTTCGCAGCTTCATCAGCAAATTGAAGAAGGGCGGCGGTAATGGACGGTTCAGAGGAGAAGCTCGATATCCTGGCTGATAAGCTCCTGACGAACGGTGTCCTCCCCGACAGTTACGAGGATCTTCAAGGTCTGGAGCAGAAAGTGGCGCGGGCCACCAGAAGAGAGATCACACAGGCTTTGGCCAAAGGTTCGCCTGAGGGAAAGATCCCGGCGGATTGGCCGAGGCCTGTCCTCGATCCCGGTGACCTGTCCCGGTGCTATGTTCCGAGCACGCCCTCTTCTGAGGGTTTCTGGGGGATTTCCACCCAGCTCTACGAGCTGCGATCAGCCCGCAACTGGGGTATCGGTGACTTCGAGGACCTGAAGAACCTTTGCTCGATCGCCGCAGACGCCGGAGCGGATTTCATCGGCCTCAATCCTCTGCACGCGCTGTTCCTGGCTCAGCCAACCCATTGCAGCCCTTACTCGCCCTCCAATCGGCGCTTCCTCAATCCACTCTATCTGGCGGTCGACAGGATTGCAGGATTCGAGAAATCAATGGCGGACGTTGAGGCGATCGCCTCTGCCCGGCGGTCGCACATTGTCGATTACAACCAGGTGGCCGCTCTAAAGCTCAGCGCTCTCAGCGTGCTGTGGCGGACATGGCAGAGCAGGGGCTTGCCAGACGCGCGCTTGTCAAAGTCCGTATTCGATGCCTTCGTCCTGGAAGGCGGGGATGCGCTTTTCGGACACGCCCTGTTTGAGGCCCTTTCGGCGGAGATGACGGAACAAGGCTACGGACGTGGGCCAAGTGAGTGGCCGCAGGATTTTCGTCGACGGGAAAACATCGCCGTTCACCAGTTCGCCGACGCCCATCAGGACGAGGTCCTCTTCCATATCTGGCTGCAGTGGTTGACTGCCTTGCAGCTTGAGGAGGTGGTGAATCATGCACGTGGCGCCGGGATGCAAGTCGGCCTCTATCTCGACTTTGCCGTCGGGGACGTGCCCGACGGTTCCTCTGTCTGGGCTGAGCCCGAGCTCGCTTTGCCGGGCCTTCATCTCGGTGCGCCACCGGATGCCTTCAGCGTCCAGGGGCAAGATTGGGGACTTGTGCCTCTGTCGCCTCTCCCGTTGATTGACCGCTCTCGCACAAACTACCGCGATCTCGTCGACCGGACCGCGCGTTATGCGGGAGCGCTCAGGCTCGATCACGCGCTCGGTCTCTGGCAATTCTTCCTCATCCCGGAAGGCGAGACAGCAGCCGAAGGCGGCTACCTTCGGTATCCCTTTCCCGAGCTCGTTGCAGACCTGGCCTCGGTGTCGCAGGAGCGCAAGACCATCATCGTGGGCGAGGACCTCGGCAATGTACCGCCCGGCTTCCGGGATGCACTGCGGAAAGCTGCGCTGCTGGGTTACAACGTGCTTTATTTCGGTGATGCCGAACCGGATACCGCGTCCGGTGACAAAGGCCCTTCGCTATCGCTCGCCTGTCTATCTACGCACGACCTGCCGCCTCTGCTCGGCTGGTGGAGGGCCGACGACATCGATTTCGCGAAGGAGCAGGGTTTTCTCGATGAGGAAACCGAACGGCGGGTGCGCGCGGAGCGTCGGCAACGCAAGACGGAGTTGCTGGAGGCAGCCGTGTCTGCCGGGGCGCTGCCAGAAATCGGGCGAGCGTTGGTGGATGAGGATATCCCGCCCCTGAACCTCGTCGTGGCATTGCATCGGCTGCTTTCTCGCACGGACAGTCTGCTGATCGCTGTACGGCTGGCCGACATGGTGGGCGAAGCCCGCTCGACCAATGTTCCGGGGACGCAGGACGAATATCCGAACTGGCGTTTGAAGCTCGAGGTGTCCCTGGAAGAGATGCCCGCGATGCAGTCGTTCAAGGCCATCGTTGATGCCATGCGGATGCGGCAGGCGCCTTTCTCCGAAGGCGGCTAGCTGCCTCGGTCTTGGCCATAGCAAACCATTTTCGTCATTGGGCGAAGAGGCAGGAACCCAGGCGGTTGAGCGCGGTTCGACTTTTTGGGTGGCAGATCAGCTTAGAGCCCCAGCGGGCGAGGAAAGAAAACCATGAACAGACGCAACCTCTTGATTTCGACTGCGGCCACGGCCGCCATGTTCCCTCTGACGGGTGCAGCTTTTGCGCAAAGCGGCACCATCGAACAGGCGAAGCTGGCGGCCCTTATGGGCGGCGACTTTGCCACCGCCACCAGTCAGCTCGCGCTGAAGAAGGGCAACCACGCGGCCGTAAAGACCTTCGCACAACTGGAGATCACCGAACAGGCGGCGGTCGCTGAGGCCTTCGGCTTCAAGCCAGGCTCCGCCGGCATCAGCCAGAAGCATGCCGCCATGCTTGAGAAGCTGCAGGCTGCCGAGGGTGCCGAGTTCGACGAGATGTATATCGAGGGCCAGATCGACGGGCATGAGGAACTGCTCGCAATTCACAAGAAGTATGCGCGGAGCGGCGACGATCCCATGGCGCGCGGTGCTTCCATGGTCGGCGTAACCGGGATCCAGTCTCATCTCGTGATGCTCAAGGGCATCAAGAGCATGATCGGCTGAGGGTTTCAGCAGTCGTGATATCCCCGGGACAACCAGCGGGCGCAGGAAGATCCGGCGCCCGCTGTCCGCGTCAAGGATGCAGATGCTCCGCAGGCCGTTGGCAGATTGCTCCACGGGAACGATCACGACTCGTATCCGTTTTGCGATGACCAACCAAGCGTGGCCGTGTCTACGCCGCCGGGCTCATAACATCTCGCAGACATCCGGGTGATCCATGGAAGAAGAACAGCAGTCGATCGCAGCAGTCCTTGGGGTCACCCCGGAATTCAGTGCAGCTGACGAGGCACGCAGGCGCATCGCCTTTCTGCAGCAGTATCTGCGTCAGTCGTCATGCCGAACCTATGTGCTCGGAATCAGTGGAGGCGTCGATTCACTGGCTGCCGGGATGCTGGCACAGGCTGCCGTTACAGAGCTGCGCGCCGACGGTTATGACGCGCGGTTCATTGCGGTGCGGCTACCTTATGGCGTTCAAGCCGACGAGGCCGACGCCCAAAAAGCGCTTGCGGTAATCAAGCCGGATCGCGTCGTCAGCATCGACATTCGGCCTGCTGCGGATGCAATGCTCGATGCGATCATGGCCGAAGGTTCCGATCTCATCGATGCCTCCCGCAAGCACTTCCATCTGGGCAACGTCAAAGCGCGCCAGCGGATGATCGCCCAATATGGTCTAGCGGGGGCCACAAAGGGTCTTGTGATCGGCACCGACCAGGCTGCCGAAGCGCTCATGGGCTTCTTTACCAAATTCGGAGATGGGGCGGCCGACGTCCTGCCGCTTGCAGGCCTGACAAAAAGACGGGTGAGGGCTGTCGCAGAGCATCTCGGTGCTCCCCGCGAATTGGCCTTCAAAGTGCCGACAGCGGATCTCGAATCTGACGCGCCTCTCAAGCCCGACGAGGATGTCTATGGGGTCACCTACGAGGAGATCGATGACTTCCTCGAAGGCCAGACGATCGGCGATCAGGCGCGGGAGCGCATCCTGGCTTTCTACCACGGCAGCAACCACAAGCGGAGGCTTCCCGTCACGCCGTTCGACTAGGCAAGGGCTCATCACCCGTCGGCAGTTCTGCCGCACCCCGGCGGGAACCTTGGCCAGGTCGTATAGTTGGGTGCTCATGGAATTCAGGCTCGCCGAAGACAATTGGATCCACCTTTGCATCGACATGCAGCGCATGTTTGCCGAGCAGACGCCTTGGCATGTGCCTTGGATGCAGCAGGTGGCGCCTCAAATCCATGAGGTTGTTGAGCGCCATGCACAGCGGACGATCTTGACCCGCTTCGTCCCGCCTAAGCAGGCCGCGGAGATGCCCGGCATGTGGCGTAGCTACTACGAGAAATGGGAGGCGATGACCCTCGACCGGCTCGGGCCGGAGATGGTGGACCTCATCCCGTCCCTGAAGGCGATGGTGCCGCCTGCAAGGATCTTCGACAAGATGACCTATTCGCCTTGGACTACGGGCGAGCTTCATCGCGTTCTTGCAGGAGAGGGCGTGGATACAGTCGTCGTGTCGGGAGGAGAAACCGACGTCTGTGTTCTGGCCGCGGCACTTGGTGCTATCGATCTTGGCTACCGGGTGGTTCTCCTCAAGGACGCCGTTTGCAGCGGCGCCGACCAGACCCATGACGCTTCACTGGAGGTGCTAGGTGATCGCTTCTCGGTGCAGGTCGAGCTTCTGCAGACGGAGCAATTTCTGAGCGGGGCAGGGTGAGCAGTGGCCAACAGGCCGATGATGGAGAGCTCGGCTGCCTTGCCGTAGCTTGAGGGAGTGATGATGATCTTCTGAACCAACTGACCTGGTGCCCCATACGTCCCTATCAAGCGCAAGGCTTGCCCGTGAACTGGGTGGTCTCATCGCCAAACGCGGAAAACCGAGGACGATCGTCTCGAACAACGGCACGGAGATGGCCAGCATGGCCATCCACAAATGGTGTCAGGAGACCAAGGTCGAATGGCATTACATCGCTCCCGGCAAGCCGACGCAAAACAGCTTCGTGGAAAGCTTCAAAGGAAGCGGATCACATCAGAAACAGATCAAACTCGTCGCTGGGCGACATCACCCCAGCAAGTTCGCAATGAAATTGGCTATGGAAAAGAGGCATGAGACCAGATTGAAAACCCAATACTATCCCGAGAATTGGAAGGAAGTTGGATCTGACGTCTGGACCAGCCCAATGAATAAGCCCATTCTTTCACCGGTCCAGTGGCCAGATCGGTCGCCGGACGCGGACGTAGGAACGGAGTTCTGCCCGAGGCGTCGCGAGAGCTCCGCTGTCGCAGACGATGACTCTTTCTGAGATAGGCTCGAATGCCGCGCGGAAGTGCTGCATCGATTTGACGACGAGGAAACGCAGCCGCGTCGGCTCTATGCCGAAGGCTTTGACCTGTTGCAGGTCGAGCATCTGGCCGGGGATGGTCACCACCAGGATGTCGATACCGCTGACCCTGAAGACTGCCGTTGGCCCGAAACTGTGGGTGATGCCGCCCAGGATCGGACCGTCGCCGGTATAAGATCCGTCGGAGAGGTGCAGAATTTCTCCCGTCAGGGTCAGCGGGCCACCGCCGAATGCCGGGTCGACCTTGCCGCCGAGCGCTACCGTCACGATGTCGCCGACCCTGTGCTGATGCAAGAAAGTGGCGGCCTCAGCATCAATGATCGGCGCGAAAGCGCCCTCGGTCGCTCCGGCCGACAACAGCGCCTGAAGCAAGGCCGTGGCATCGCCGTAGGCGCCCGCGCCCGGATTGTCGGCATAGTCTGCGATAACCAGAGGGCGGCCTGACAGCGGAAAGTCGCGGGCAATCCGGGCAGCGTCTTCCGGTGTCAGGAAGTCGTTTGCCACCTGACCGCGTTGCGCCCAGATGGTGTCTGCAAGAGAGTGGGCAATCGTTTCGGCGCGTGTCTGCGCCTCAACTGTTCCCTCATCGTAGGTGACGAGCACGGTCGCTCCCGCTTCCTCAATGTCGGCTTCGGCAAAGCCAGCATTGATCGACACCGCGAGGATGCCCGGCTCCTGCTCGTGAAGACGGGCCCGGTCATAGAGTGCCTTTGTCTCGGCAACGTCGGTGCGGCCGGCGTTGGCCTCGTCAAGCATGGGGATGTGCACGCGAAGCGTTCGCGGTCGGATCGACCCGTCAAGAGCCATGTCGAGAAGCCGTCCGGCATGGCGACCGATCTCCCGCATGTCCACATGCGGATAGGTCTTATACGAGACAAAGATCTGCGCCTGGCTGACCATCAACGGTGTTGCCATGGCATGCAAATCCAGTGTCACCGCGATCGGCATGTCCGGGCCGACGATGGCTCTCAATCGGGTAAGGAGTTCTCCTTCGCCATCCTCGCAGAAATCCGGGACCAGCGAGCCGTGCAGGCCGAGCAATATGCCATCCAGTGCCTCACCCTCTTCGCGGGCGGCATCGCAGATCAGCCCGGCGATGTGGTCAAATGCCTCGCGCGACACGCGGGCACCGGGTGTGGCATGGGCTGAGACGACATGTCTGATACTCCAGCCCGCTTCGCGACCCGCATCAAGGAAGCCCGCGATCTCTGCATTGACGTTTCCGAAGCGCTCGACCGCAACTTCACCGAGGTCGAGAGTTTCACGCTGAAAGGCCGCGAGATCGGTCGCTCCCTTCTTGAAGGTGTTGCTTTCATGGACGAATTCGGCAGTGAGGATGCGGAAGGGCATGGTCGAATCCAGAAGTATGTTCAAAGAGGATGGATGCAGGCAACAGCATGGCCATCGTGCTGCTCTAGGCGAGGGGGCTCGCTGCGGCACGCATCGGTCGCGCGGCTGCAACGGGCGGAAAAGGCGCACCCTGAGGGCAGATTGAAGGGGGAGGGGATCTCGCCCGAAAGCGGCACAATCGTCTTTCGACATGCCGGGTCGGGCACGAAGCTCGAATCCATCAGGGCGCGGGTGTAAGGGTGACGAGGTGCCGTTCGGGTGTCGGGTAGGACTTCGACGACCGAACCGAGATACATGACGATGATCCGGTCGCAGAAATAGCGGACGAGGCCGAGGTCGTGGGAAATGAAGAGATAGGTGAGCCCCAGCCGATCGCGCAAGGACGCGAGGAGTTCGACGATTTGCGTCTGAACGGAGACATCGAGGGACGCCGTAGGTTCGTCGAGGATGATGAGATCAGGCTTCAGCGCCAGGGCCCGGGCAATTCCCACCCGCTGGCGCTGGCCACCGGATAGCTGGTGCGGGTAGCGTTCGGCGCTCGATGCAGGGAGGCTGACGCTTTCGAGGATGGTGGCGATATCGTCCCGCGAGACCGGTCGTGACTGGACGACGAAGGGTTCCGCTATGCTCTGCGCGATGGTGAAGCGTGGATCGAGAGACGAATAGGGATCTTGGAACACCATTGCCATGCGTTGCCTCGCGGCCTGGAGATCCCGTCGATTGAGGTTGTTCAGGCTGATGCCATCGAGAGCAACCTCTCCCTCCGTCGCTTCGATCAGCCGCATGATGAGGCGCGCGAGTGTGGATTTGCCGCAACCGGACTCACCGACAATGCCAACCACCTCGCCACGTTCGAGGGTGAGATCGACCTTGTTCACGGCCGTCATCTCGCGAGGCCGAGCAAACCAGCCGCCGCCCGTTGCAAACCGCTTTGTCAGCCCCCGGACTGACAGCAATGGCTCGGTCATAGCGATCCTCCCTGTGCCAGATGACAGGCCACCCCACCATTGTCGGAAAGGGGGCGAGGGGCAGGCCGGGTCGTTCGACAGATATCAACGGCACGATCGCAGCGGGGATGGAAGCGGCAACCTGGCGGGAAATTCGCAGCGCTCGGGACTGTGCCTTGAATGCCATTGAGCCCGCCCGCTCCCATTTCGTCGCGCGGGATGCACCCGATCAGGGCCTCGGTATAGGGATGAGCCGGGGTTTCGAAGAGTGGGCCGACCGCGCGTTCCTCGGCAAGGCGACCGGCATAGAGCACGGCCACCCGATCGCAGGCCTGTGCGACGACGCCCATGTCATGGGTGATGAGCAGCAGGGCAAGACCGCGCTCGCGCACGAGGCCAGTGAGGATCTGGATGATCTGGGCCTGCACGGTCACATCCAGCGCCGTTGTCGGTTCATCCGCCACGATGAGGTCAGGATCGCCGGCCAATGCAATCGCGATCACGATGCGCTGCTTCATGCCCCCGGAGAGTTGATGCGGATAGGCTTCTGCAACAGCTTTGGCTTCGGGAATGCGCAATTGTGCCATCAGGTCGAGCGTGCGGGCACGCGCATCTCTGTGTGATAACCCGAGGTGAAGCCGCGAGACGACATCGACCTGTTCGCCGATCCGCTGGACGGGATCGAGCGCTGTCATCGGGTTCTGCATGACGAATCCGATTCGTCCACCACGGAGCTTGCGACGGCTGCTGTCGGACAACTGCGCCATGTCCATACCATCGAACAATATGCGTCCACCGGTGACCCGCCCTCCAATCAGCGGCAGCAGTCCGGTGATGGTAAGCGCGGTGAGGGACTTGCCTGAGCCGCTTTCCCCGACGAGGCCGAGGATCTGGCTCCGTTCCAGCGAAAAGCTGACCTCCTCAAGGAGGGATCTGTTGCCAATGTCGACTGACAGGCCATGCAACTCAAGGAGCGCGCTCATGTCTCACTCCGGCGCGGGTCGCGAATATTGAAGGCTTCAATCAGGCCATCACCGAACAGGTTGATGGCGATGACGGTCGAGGCCACAGCGACACCGGGGAAGATAATGATCCAGGGCGCCTTGAACAGAAGCGCTGAACCGGAGGACATCATCGATCCCCAGCTTGGCAGGGGCGGTTGGGCGCCAAGCCCGAAGAAGCCGAGGGTCGCCTCAAGAATGATCGCGTCACCCGTGGCCAGCATGGCGCTAACCAGCACCGGACCGAGCGCGTTGGGGATCAGATGGCGAAACAGCAGGTGGGTGTGACCGGCTCCGAGGCTGCGCGACGCCTCGATATAGGTCTCTCCCTTCAGCGTCATGATCTGAGTACGCGCGAGCCTGGCGAACTGCGCGAGATAGGCTACGCCGATCGCCGCCATCGTGCCGCTGACGCCTGGGCCAATGATGGCGACGAGGATGAGGGCGATGAGGATTTCCGGGAAGGACCAGGTCAGGTCAACGACGGCGGTCACGATACGATCGAAGAGGCCGCCGAAATAGCCGGCCGCAGCCCCGATGGTCAGTCCCGCAAGCACTGATATGAGGATCGAGATGCTGCTGACGGCAAGCGACGTCCGGGCACCCTGGAGAAGCCGGGTCAAAAGATCGCGGCCGAACTCGTCCGTACCCAGAAAATGGGAGGCCGAAGGCGGGTGGAAGGCCTCCTTTAGCACCTGAGCATCATAGGCGTAAGGGCTGAGCGCCGGACCGAAGATGGCGCCGAGGATAACGAGCAGCAGCCAGGCGCCGGCCAGAGCGCCGGACAGGCTTGAAAATGCACGCCTCAGCGGGGCGAGGCGGGACCGCCACACAGCATTGCCCCCTGTCGGTGATACGGTCATGCCAGGGCTCCCCTGACGCGCGGATCCATGGCGGCCTGCAGCAGATCCCCAAGCAATGTTCCGAGCATGACGGCCATGGCGAGCATCAACAGGCTTGCCTGCACCACCGGATAGTCGTGCTGACTCAAGGCCTTGATCAGCAACGTGCCGAGGCCCGGTCTTGCAAAGACCACCTCGACCGTTACGGCACCGCCGAGTATCCAGCCGATGCGCAAGGCAAGGATCGTCACGACGGGGATCAATGCATGCCGCAGTACGTGGCGGATCTGGATCTCAAACGGAGACAGGCCCTTGGCATGCAGCAGAAGGACAAAGTCCCGCGAGGCGATCTCGATCATCGAAACCCTCGTGATACGTGCAACGAGTGCCGTGCCGCCAAAGCCGATGGTGAGCACGGGAAGGACAAGCGAGGACCAGGTGCGTGCGCCTGAAACAGGGAACCAACCCAAGCCTACGGAGAATGCGAGGATCAGCAGCAGGCCCAGCCAGAAGCTCGGCAGCATCGATCCGAACAGGACACCTCCCATGATCATTCGGTCGACCAGGCTATCCTTGCGCAAGGCTGCGACAACGCCGAGCGCAATACCGAGGAGGGAGGAGAAGGTCAGTGCCAGTCCTCCCAGAAGAAGCGAATGGGGGAGGGCCTGGGCGATCAGATCGACGACCGGGCGGCGAGCGACGATTGCAGTCCCCAAATCCCCTGTCAGCAATTTTCCGAGCCAAATCGCATACTGGACCGGCAATGGGCGGTCCAACCCGTAGCGGGCCATCATTTCGGCCCGCTGTCCTGGGGGAGCGCCAACCTTGAGCAGGTTGTCGATGGGATCACCCGGGATGAAATGCAGAATCGAGAAAATGACGACGGACACCGCGAGGAACACGGGGACGAGCATCAGCACGCGTCGAAGCGCATAAGCCAGCATGGTTGCGTATCCCTCGCGGTCCTGTCCGTTACTCCTTGACTTCCATGTCCATGATCACCGTTGCTCCGACCCCCGGAGAGTGAATTTCGGCCGGGAGAACCAGGCGGTCCTTATTGTAGGCAACGGAGTTGACGGGCTGATAGATTGGCGCCATCGGGTATTGGGAAAGGACATATTCGTGGTAGGCGGTGAAGTTCTTCACCCGTTCCGCCATGTTCTTCGAGCCGCTCATCGCGAGCTTCCTGAGCTCTTCCGCCTTCGGATCGTTGAACATGGAAATGTTCGGGTAGCCGAGTCGGTCACCTCCGAAGAACCAGTCTATGATATCAGCATTGTCCCAATTGTAGGAGCGAACTGCGAGCTGCTGATTGCCGCTCTTGTACTGGTCGCGGATTGCCGAACTGTCGAAGGTGGTGATCTCGCTGTCAATGCCCACGGCCTTGAGCTCGGCCTGGACGACCTCGGTCAGGCGGCGGAAGCTGGAATCGCTCTGGGTCCAGAGAGACACGCGAAGCGGCTTGCCGTCCTTCTCCCGGACCCCGTCAGCACCCATCGTCCAGCCAGCCTCGTCGAGCAGCGCCTTGGAACGATCCGGGTCGTAGGAGATCTGGTATTTGGGGTCGACCTTGGATTCCGGCAGGGCGGAGATCAGGAAGGTATTGGCCACTTCACCCACGCCACCATAGACGGAGTCGAGAATTTCCTTCTGATTGATGGCCTTGGCAGCGGCTTCGCGGACCCGGATGTCCGTGAAGGGTTCCTTGGTCACGTTGATTGGCATGTAGGCCACGTCCTGGCCGGCCAGTGTGACCACTTCCAAATTGCTCTCGCTCTTGACCTCGCCGAGGAAGTCGGTCGGGACGCTGAGCAGCATATCGACGCCACCGGACTTCAGCTCGAGGAAAGCCGTCGAATCTTCGGCGATTTCACGCAGGGTGATCTTAGCAATCTTGGCCTTGCCCCGGTTTTTGGCGAGCGAGGACGCCCAGGCATAGTCCTCGTTGCGGACGAGAACGGTTTCCTGGCCGATCGTGAAGCTTTCGAGTTTGAAGGGGCCGGTGCCATAGACCTCGGTGACGCCATAGTTGTCGCCCAGCGCTTCATAGGACTTGGGCTCGACGACGGAGAGATAGCTCGAAGAAAAATTGTAGAGCAGGTTCGGCTCGGGCCGGGACATAACGAACTTGACGGTCGCATCGTCGATCACCTCGACGGTCTGGATCGCCTCCGTCATGTAGGCATTCTCGGAAGCCTTGAAGAGTTCGAGCCACTTCACGATTGTTTGTGCATTGAAGGGTTCACCGTTGTGGAAGGTGACACCCTTCTTGAGGTGGAAGACCCAGGACATGCCGTCGGGCGCCTCTTCCCAGCTTTCGGCAAGCCAGGGATGGAAAGACAGATCTGCATCTTGCGCGACAAGACGGTCGAAGATCAGCGTGCTGCCGATATTGAGGTTGGACGCCTTGATCGGATTATAGGTCGGTGAACCAACCTCGTTGCTGGCCATGACGAACACCGCCTCTTGGGCCACTGAAGGGCCTGCAGCAGCGAAGAGAGCCGCCAGGCTGACACCTGCGGCGATGATGGATTTGCGAATAGTCAAGCTTGTCATTTCGGTCCTCTCTGCAGGTTTTTGTTGTTATGCAGTCATCGGTCCCAGCGACGCTGGCGGCCAAACTGGCCGGTGTGGCCGATGAAATCGTCGTAATAGGCGGATATGCGTGCCATGCGTTCCTCGACCTCGGCGCCGAGTTCATTGAACACCCCGTTGACCATCAGGCCGATCAGCGAGGACATAGCCGACGTGGTGTCCCAGAAGTGGTTGAGGTCGGTTGGCACGGCGAACAGTTCGTCGATCACCCCGGTCGCCCAGTCGCAATAGGGGTCCGTGATCAGGCTGATGCGGATACCGACCTCATGGGCGGCAATCGCAAGATCGCGGGTCAACCGCGAGTAACGCCGGCCGTCGATCAGTACGAGGGTTGTTTCCTGGGGTGGCGAGAGCAAGACCTCGGCAAAGTGGCCACCAGCGATATCGGCAAGTTGCACGCCCGCGCGCAGATATTGGAGGTTATGGACGAGCTCGGCCGCATGGCCGCGTTCGGTCTGGAAACCGGCGACAAAGACATTCGGGCAGCGTGCCAACCGCTTTACGGCACCCTCGAATTCCGGTGTCGAGGCGATCTCATAGACCGTCACGAGCGCCGCCATCTCCTTTTCGAGAGCGCGGGCCAACTCTCCCTTGTCTGACTGGCTGCGACGGTGGAAGTCTTGCAGGCGATCCCCGATGAGCCAGGGCTGGTCTCCGAGGTCTTGCTGCAATCCGCCCTTCAGGTCCTTCAGGCTTCGGTAACCGATGGCCCGGCAGAAGCGCCCAATCGAGGCTTCGGAAACTCCGATTTTGGCCGCCACCGTTGCCGCCGTCTCGAACGGCAGGGATTGGAGGTTTGTCAGAAGATACGAGGCGATGGCACGCTCGGCCGGGGTTCCAGATGCGGCCTGTTGCTGCAGGCGCTGGCGCAGATCGCCAACCTTGCCCGTCGTGCCACCCTGCTGCATGTCTCCGTCCGATTTAGACATCACTATCCCCTGTGAGTGAACAGAAGACTGACAGAACTCTTTCACTGCGTCAATCTTGCAAGAAAACTGAAATCAACATAGATTTATGCCGACCAGATATCGGGGCACCTGACGCATGACCGAAAGACCAATTGGTACGCAGTCGCGTGCCCCCCTCAGGATCGACGGCGCCGAACTGCGTGTCGTCCGCCTTCCGCTCATCACCCCGTTCACGATCTCCAGTGGGACCTTGCACGAAAAGATCTTTCCCCTGCTGACACTGCGTTCTGGTGGTCTGCATGGATATGCGGAAGGTGTCATGGATCCGCTGCCGGATTATCTAGAGGAAACGGTTGCCGGTGCGCTGGACCTCACTCGCACCGTCTTCCTTCCGCAAATTCTCGGAAAAAGCTTCGACAATCCCCAGGGTCTCCATAGGCTGCTGGCGCCATGGCGCGGGAACTCCATGGCCAAAGCGATGGTCGAGATGGCGTTCTGGGACCTTTGGGCCAAGTCGCTTGATCTGCCGCTCAAGTCCCTTCTCGGGGGGGCGGGTGACGCGGTGGATGTCGGGGTTTCGCTTGGCATCATGCCAATCGAGCAGACGATTGATCGTGTCTCGACCCATGTCGATGAGGGGTACAAGCGGATCAAGCTGAAGATCAAGCCGGGGCATGATCTTGAGATCATACGTGCTGTTCGCGCGCAGTTTCCAGGGATCCACCTGACTGCCGATGCAAACAGTGCCTACTCGCTGGCGGACAGTTCACTGCTGGCGCGCCTGGACGAGTTCGATCTCGACTATATCGAACAGCCGCTTGCCTGGAATGACATCCACGATCATGGCGTCCTACAGCGAAGGCTGCGCACGCCGCTTTGTCTCGACGAGAGCATCCGCAGCCCCGAAGATGCGCGCAAGGCGCTGCAATCGGATGCCGCACGGGTGATCAACATCAAGGTCGGCCGGTCTGGCGGCTACGTGAATTCCTTGAAGATCCACGACCTTGCCGAGGCCTTCTCCGTGCCGGTTTGGTGCGGGGGCATGCTTGAGAGCGGAATTGGTCGCGCCCACAACATTCATCTCTCGACCCTTTTAAACTTTCAGAAGCCAGGGGATACGTCCTCTGCGAGCCGTTATTTTCAGCGCGACATCATCGAGCAAAAGCTCGAAGCACATCATGGAAGGATGCCGGTGCCTGCGGGAAGCGGGATAGGCGTGTCACTCGATCAGGGCTTTCTCCCCCATGTCACGATCGGGCTGGAAAACTTCGCGCCATGACAGAAGTCCGGATCCGAGAATTGGACGGAATGGCAGAATTTCGCCAAGCCGAAGGCCTGCAAAGGGAAGTCTGGGGTCGAGGCGATACGCCCGATCCTGCAGATTTGATGATGGTGATCCAGGCCGAAGGGGGACTGGTCGCTGGCGCATTTCTTGCTAACCGCCTGGTTGGCTATGTTTTCGGCTTTCCGACCCGGGATCCGGCTGTTCAGCATTCGCACAGACTGGCTGTCGCGCCGGATATGCGGGGCAGGGGGCTTGGAGCCGATCTCAAGTGGTACCAGCGCAAGTGGTGTCTGGCGCGTGGAATAAGCCAGGTGCGATGGACCTTCGATCCCGCGCGTATCACAAATGCACGCCTCAATCTCAACCGGCTCGGTGGCCGCTCATCCACCTATCTCGTCGACTACTATGGAGAGATGGGCGGCATTAACTCCGGGCTCCCTTCGGATCGTCTGCTTGTCGATTGGCGCTTGGATGATCCACTGGTCGAACAGCGCTTCAATGGCGAGTACCCGGTCACTTTGCCCGAAGAAATGCTTCTCGTTCCGACGCTCCGCTCAGGAAAAAATCGAGAGCTCGAAGATGTGTCTGATCAACTGGGAGAGCTTCTTGAATTGAGGCATAAGCTGCAGGATGCGTTTCTGCGAGGCTACTATCTGTTCGCAGTCATGGATGGTAATTTTGCGCTCGTTAGGGAGAGAAAGCCCTGAACTGCGTCAACCGCCGGAGTTTGCCGAGGGCCATATTTGGGGGGCTTCGCTTCTCAATCCACGGCCATCTGCCCCCGACTTCCGAACATTCCACATTTGCGCGATGCTTAATCTGCTTCGTATATCTGCCGGCTTGCATCCGCAGTTATGGGTGGTCAGCGATTCCAATCCCTTCAAGAGCGCGAAGGCTTTGCGCCTTCATGTGGGTCATATCGGCCATCGCTCGACGTATCACTCTGCCAGCTTGAACAGTAACGTCACAACAAGTCCAGGACCTCCTGTTGCACTCCCAAGCGCATGCTCGTTGATCCCTTGCTGATCCGAAACCACTGCGCGAGCCTCGTCGCGATCTCGCCCCAGACGTCGGCGAACAGCCGCAAGTCGCGCTCGTTTTTCCTATCCTCAGCGATGCCTGCACGGCCGTCGCCGCCGCCTTTTTGGCTTCTCTCGCCAACCCCTCGTTCTCGCCAAATGTGGCGGAACCCGAGCGCCTATTGCCGGGACAAGGCCGGTGTCCGGGGTGGGGCGGTGCGGCGGTGACCTGTTGCCTCGAAGGCTGCTGCCAGCGTGAGCAGGGCCTCGTCGTCATAGGCGCGGCCAGCGAAGGTCAGGCCGACGGGCATGCCGATGTCGGTCATCGTTCCCATGGGTACGGTGACGGTCGGTATGCCGAGATGGCGGATGGCGAGATTGCCGTTGGCCACCCATACGCCGTTGCGCCAGCCGAGGTCTGCCGATCCAGGGTTCCGGTCCATGTCGGCCGGCCCGATATCGGCAACTGCCGGAAAGATCACCGCATCCAGACCGAGACGGTCCATCCACTGTTCGAGATCGATGCGGCGGGTTTCTTCCAGCCCGCGTAGACCCTCGGCCAGATGCGGTATCTCCGTAAACGAGCGCCGGGGATGATCGCGCACTTGCGCCGGGTAGTCGGGAAGAAAGTCGTCGAAACCCGTGTAGCGGTCCGGCAAGGCGCCCTCTGGATGCGGAAAGATCTGCCTGCCGTCCACGTTGGCGAGTGTCGACAGTTCGGGATCACCATTGGCCGCCAGAAAGTCGTCCCAGGCCCAGGCTGAAAGATCCAGGATCTCCCGGTGGAGGAACTCCCGGCTGACAAGGCCACGCGACAGGATCGACGGCGCCCTTGGGCGGTCGGCCTCGTAATGGCTGACGACGGGAAAGTCGACCGGCAGGACTATTGCACCTGCCGCCTCCAGGTCCAGCCTTGCCTTTTGCCACAGGTCTATGATGGAGGCGCGGGTGTGGATCGGCTTGCCGGTGGAGCCGCCGATTCCGCCTTCAGGATTTGATCCGGCAGTGGGGTCTTCGTTGATATACATGCGTGGCGCCCCGAAGCACTTTCCGGCGAGCGTCTGTCGCGCCTGCGAGGGGTCTCGAGATGCCAGCGCCTCGTATGACCTGGGCTTGACCGCTGATGCTGCGGGGATGGAGATCCATGGCTGGGCACGCCAGAAATCGCCACGTGTTTCGGGATCATCTGCCACGATGACGTCGAGCAATTCCAGCATGTCGGCCATGCTGCGCGTGTGCGGCACCACGACATCCATAGTCGGCACCAGGGGCCAATTGCCACGCACCGATAGAATGCCGCGCGAGGGTGTGTAAGCGCAAAGGGCATTGTTCGAGGCCGGCGCCCGACCGCTCGACCAGGTTTCTTCGCCGAGACCGAACGCGCCGAAGCAGGCCGCTGTTGCGGTTCCCGAACCATTGGACGAGCCCGAGCCGAAGGCGCTGGTGAGCCAATCGGCATTATAGGGGCTTTCGGCACGGCCGTAGACGCCGCGCTGCATGCCGCCATTGGCCATCGGGGGCATGTTGGTGAGCCCGAGGCAGATGGCACCGGCGGCGCGCAGGCGCTCAATCGTGAAGGCGTCTCGTTGCGCCACAAGATGTTCGAAAGCCGGACTGCCAGCGGCCGCCGTCAGGCCGCGGACAAGATAGCTGTCCTTGGCGGTATAGGGGATGCCATCGAGCGGCGAGAGCGGGGCGCCTTGGCTGCGTCGGCTATCGGACGCTTCCGCCTCGGCGAGTGCTTCCGGGTTGAGCACGACCATGGCATTGAGGGCGGTGCTCGTCCCGGGCGCATCGTAATGCGCGATCCGGTCGAGGTAAGCTCGGACCAGTTCGATGCTGGTGACTTCGCCGGCTTCCAGCGCGGCGCGTAGCTCTGCGATCGATTTTTCGAAGACTTCGAAACCAGCCATGATCAGCTTCTCTCGTTCAGCGAAGGCTGCTGCTGGGTGATGCAGTGAATGCCGCCGCCGCGCGCAAAGATCGGGCGTGAGTCGATGGTTACCACGCGTCTGCCGGGATAGGCCTCTGCCAACACGTCACGAGCGGCGGCATCTGCCTTTTCATCACCGAATCCGCAGGCGACGACGCCGCCATTGACCACCAGATGATTGACATAGCTATAGTCGACAAACCCGTCCTCGTCCCGGATCGCCTCAGGTGCGTCGAGATCGAGGATCCTCCAGGGGCGGCCTGCGGCATCGGTGGTGGTGGCGAGAAACGCGCGCAGCTCACGCATGACGGCGTGATCGGGATGGTCCGGGTTGGGCTGGCGATGGAGGAGGAGAACGCCGGGTGCTGCGATGGTTGCGACGATGTCGACGTGGCCGGAAGTCCCGAAGGCTTCATAATCGCGGGTCAGGCCGCGGGGCAGCCAGATGACCTTGGTGGCACCGATCGTGCGGGACAATTCGGCCTCCACCCGATGTTTGTCGGCAAAGGGATTGCGGCGTGGATCCAGTTGCACGGTCTCGGTCACGAGAACCGTGCCCTCGCCGTCAACGTGGATGCCGCCCCCTTCGTTGACAAGAAGGCTCGGTACCGGTTCAGCGCCGCAATTGGCGGCAATCTGGCGGGCGATCTGCGCTGAATGCTTCCATTCCGCCCAGCCGTGATCACCCCAACCGTTGAAGATCCAGTCGACCGCTCCTAGAACATTCGGTCGCGCGTCATCGAGCACGAAGGTCGGACCGAAGTCGCGCATCCAGAATTCATCGAGCGGCATTTCGATCTGCTCAATGTGGCTGCCGAGCATGCGGCGGGCCCGTTGTCGCTCCGAAGGATCGATGACCATGGTCACCGGTTCGAATTCGGCGATGCCGTGCGCGACAGACGTCCATGCCTCGTAACCGGTCTGCTGCCAGCTCTCACCTTCGCCAAGTGTTGTGCCGGTACGCGGAAATGCCATCCAGGTTCGGTCATGGCGGGCGGTTTCAGAGGGCATGCGCCAGGTCATCGGGTTGATCTCCGGATTGCGAACCGAGTGCCGGCCGCAATGTCAATACACTTTTGTTAATCGCGTGGCCGGTACACCGCCAGCACGCTTTGTTTGGCTGATTTTCTCAAGAGGGTCCAGATCCTGGTGCCGAGGCCACAGGCACCATCCAGGCCCCTTCGCCTGCGCTACCGGCGCAGGAGTCAGTTGTAGCAATTGCTTGAATTCTACCGCAGTTTACCACCGGTTAAGCATGTTGGGCCCATTCTGTATGCCACTTCACCTGTTTGCGGCTGCTGCGACGATGCAGCCGAGGATTGGACGCTCATATGCCTGTTTTGACTTTCGCCAACACGAAGGGTGGTGCCGGCAAGACGACGGCCGTGCTACTGATCGCGACGGAACTGGCGCGGATGGGGATGCGGATCGCCGTGCTCGATGCCGATCCACAGCATTGGATCTCACGCTGGCACCAGCAACTCGGGGGCAACTGTCCTGAGCGGTTGCAGGTGGTTCCCTATGTTTCTGCGGCCAGTCTGGAGCGCGAAATCAAGCGGTGGCAGCCCGCCGTCGATGTCGTCATCCTTGATCTGCCCGGGCATCGAAGCCCGTTGATTGCCCAGGCGATGGGCCATTCCGATTATGTGTTGATCCCCGCACAGGGGTCGGCAATGGATGCTCAAGGGGCGGCAACCGTGATCGATCTTCTGACGTATCTGGAACACAGGGCGGGCATCCGTATCCCGCATTCCGTCGTGCTGACGCGCATCAATCCGATCATCACCACGCGGGCACTGCAGGGCGTGAAGCAGCTGCTCGCGGAGAAGCGGGTGCATCTGATGGCAACGCCAATCGTCGAGCGCGCCGCTTTCCGGGATGTCTTTTCGTGTGGCGAGACGCTCTACACAATGGATCCCCGCCATGTCAGCAATCTCGAACGCGCCCAGGAAAATGCCCAGATGCTCGGACGGGAGGTTCTGGAACGGCTGATGCACTACTGCACCATCGGCAAGCTGAACAGCGTGGCGTCTCCGGCCGTCCGCCTCGTGGCCTGAGCTTTGATCAAGTCGACACTCACTGCCGCTCAGAACAGGGCGTCGTCGAACAATTCGTCATCTGTCATGTGATGGGCCTGCGGGGCTTGCATCTCCCCCGCCTCTGCACCGGCCGTGCCGAAGATTGCGCAGTGGATGTCGCGCTCGGACTTCATGGTGTAGGTCCTGAAGATCTCTGCAGAGATTCCCGATAGTAAGGGTTCGAGACCGTCGCAGGTCGGCTCGGCCAGGATCGCCTCGGCTGCCAAGGAGACGCAGTCGCCGAGGATCACCGTCAGTTCCTCATGGAAATTTAGTCCGGCCGTTGCTTTTGCCACCTTGATTGCAATCTCCTGGCCCTTGTCTTGGAGATCGTCCAGCTTGCCGTCCAGAACATCACCGGCTTGCGTGACGTGGGCAAGCGCGATCTCGATGCGTGCGACGAGGTCGGGGTCGCCTTCGCCGCTCTCACCCGTTTCGGACTTGCTGAGGCCGACCGCCTGCTCATCGAGAAGCCGCAAATGGCCGAGGGCGCGATCGGTGACGTCATCGAGCCTCGCCGAGAAGGTGCGCAGTTCATTGGTGACGACGTTGATCGCGCGGCTCTCTTCGCCTAGCTTGCTGCAGCGCAGGTTGGTGTTGAGCGCCATGTACTGGATGTCCGTGCGCACGATCTGGATTGTCTCGACACTCTCGACAAGGTCTTTCACCATGCCGCCGACAGAGGCGCTCAGGCGCTGCGCTTCGCCGGCAGACTGCTCGATCCCATCCACCAGGGTTCGCGCCGTCTCGAGGCTTTCCCGCACAAGCCCCATGGCCGATCGGGTCGTGGTCTCACCGGCCGTCGGCAGCATCGAATTCTGCAGGTCCATAAGAACCGTGACATCGTTGGAGAAGGCTCCGAGGTTGCGGACAATGGTCGCACATTCGGTCCGGAACTCTTCGGACATGGCAATCAGTTGATCCCGCACCAATTGGGTGACCAGAAGGATGACGCGCTCCCTGTCTTCGGTCGACAGGTCATGCGCTGCTGAGGTCGCCAGATGCGCCTCGGCAATATCGAGAGCTGTCTGGCAATGCTCCAGCCGCTGACGGGTGACGTCGCCGATCTGCAGCGACGACAGTGTGCTGGCGAGCCGGTTCTGAACCTTCGTCGCAAGCCCCGTCACTTGCGCCGCCAACTGGGCAAGCGAGTCGCGCTGGTTCTTGATTGCATTGGCGTTGCGGCCCAGGTCTTCGACGATCGCGGGGATAGCGTGGTCGTGGCGGGTCAGCCCGTCGCTTCCGGTCCGGGCGTGGTCGATCAGAGCCTGCAGTCCCCTGATCCTCTCTCCGAAGGACTTCACCTCCTGGGTTGCGAACTGGATGCGCTCGACGATCTCTTCGGCGAAGCCGGCGAAATCGGCAATGCCTGCGCCGGTGATCTTGGCTGTGACGGCGAAGGTGCGCAGATAGCGCAGCGTGTCCTCCATCGCCAGCACCTCGTTTGACAGGGCCTGGCCATAGTCGCCGATCAGGATAAAGCGCTCTCGCATATCCTGCTGCTGGGCGGGAAGGGCCGCGATGAGTGCTGCGGTGGACAGAAGTTCTTCCGTTGCCTCCGCCGCCTCGTCTTCGCGCAGGGCGTCAGAGATGCCGCCAAGCGATGTCAGCAGTCCACCGAAAACGTCGAGTACTGCCACCAGCACGGTTCCGCCATCGAGAAATCGCTGCTCGATCTGGGCCAATGCTTCGCCCAGTCTGGTGCGGATGGTGACCGTCGGCGAAAAATGGCGCTCGGTCTGTTTCGCTCGCTGGGTGTTCATCTTGAACCCTCTTTGCTCATGTTCATTCTGTCTGCTTGGCGGGTCGCCGTCCTGGCAACACGTCAACCAAGATGCCTTCGGTCTGCGGCAAGGATTTCACGGGCGATCTGCTCGAGAGGCACGATGCGGTCGACGCCACCCCGTGCAATCGCCTCCTTCGGCATGCCAAAGACGATCGATGTCGCTTCGTCCTGGGCCACGGTGAAGGCCCCGGCTTTGTGCATTTCATCCATGCCGCGCGCACCGTCGTCGCCCATGCCGGTCATAATGACACCCATGGCATTCGAACCTGCCGCGCGGGCAGCGGAGCGGAAAAGGACGTCGACCGAGGGGCGGTGGCGCGAGACAAGCGGGCCTTCTTTGATGCCCACCATGTATCGGGCACCCTGGCGCTCCAGCAGCATATGTCGACCGCCGGGCGCAATCAGCACGTGGCCGCGCAGGACGGGATCGCCGTGAACTGCCTCCTTCACCTCCACCTGGCACAGCGTGTTGAGTCGGGAGGCGAAGGCGGAGGTGAATTTTTCCGGCATGTGCTGGACGATGACGATACCCGGAGAATTGGCGGGCAGCGCGACAAGAAGTTCGCGCAACGCTTCCGTTCCGCCCGTCGAGGCGCCGATGCAAACGACCATTTCGGTCGTCTTGGCCATCGGGCGTCCGGTGGGTGGCGGCAGGACCGCATCGGCGGTGAGCTTGGCCTCGGTCGCACCGGGGAAGGGCATGCGGCGGCGGTCCGATTTCACCCGAGCCGAAGCGGCACCCTTGACCGTCTGGCGGATCATGGCCCCGGCTTCGGCCAGGTGATCTGCGGCGGCGATCTTCGGTTTCAGGATGATGTCGACAGCGCCTGCCTCCAGCGCCTGCATCAGGGTCTGCGATCCCGCTTCTGTCAGCGATGAGCACATAACGACGGGGATCGGATGCTGGGCCATCAGTTTGCGCAGGAAGGTTATGCCGTCCATCTTCGGCATCTCGACATCCAGCGTTACGACGTCGGGCACTTCCTCCTGAATGCGCCGCGCTGCGACAAAGGGATCGGAGGCCACGCCCATGACCTCGATGTCGCCGTCGGCTTCCAGGACCTGCGTCAGCGCCTGACGGACGCTCGCTGAGTCATCGACGATCAACACACGGATCTTTTTCGCCATCTTCAAATCAGACCTTCTGAAAGACCGTATTGGCCACCTGCCGGACGGGAAGGGCGAAGCCGGTGATGGTTTCCGAGTGGCCGACATAGAGGTAGCCGCCGGACACGAGCTTGTCGCAGAGCCGCGAAAGCACCTTCTCCTGTGTCTTCTTGTCGAAATAGATCAGGACGTTGCGGCAGAAGATGACTTGCATGGGATCGCCGACCCCGTAAGACGTGTCCATCAGGTTCAGCCGGGCGAAACCCACCTTTGCGCGCAATCTGGGGTGAATTCGTACCTCCCCACGAGAGGGGTCCCGCGGTTCCATCACGTAGCGCTTGCGGCGCTCGCGATCGACAGGCTCGATCATTGCGGTAGAGAAGATGCCGCGCTTGGCGACGCGCAGCACATCGGTGGAGAGATCGGTGGCGAGGATCGCATAGTCGGGCCCTCCATTGGCTTGAATGAAGTCTTCGATCACCATGGCAAGCGTATAGGGCTCGGCGCCGATCGAGCAGGCTGAACTCCAGACGCGCAGTCGTCTATGACCTTTCGCGACGAGGTCGGGCAGGGCCTTATTGGTCAGGTGGTCGAAATGCGTGGGTTCGCGGAAGAAGTCGGTCTTGTTGGTGGTGACGACATCGATCAGATGGATCGCTT
The DNA here is from genome assembly GCF_006443685.1 of Rhizobium glycinendophyticum. Classification (NCBI taxonomy): domain Bacteria; kingdom Pseudomonadati; phylum Pseudomonadota; class Alphaproteobacteria; order Hyphomicrobiales; family Rhizobiaceae; genus Peteryoungia; species Peteryoungia glycinendophytica. Next base: position 88,076 of record NZ_VFYP01000008.1, read on the forward strand.
CACTCTCGATGCCACCGTCTTTGAACAGGTAATCGCAATACTCGTTGAGTCCGTCGATGCCGACGAAGCGCAGGCGGCGACGCAGCCGCCCCTCAAGCATCGTCTTTTTGGTCACGGGCATCTTGATGCCGCTGTAATCATAGATGTAGCGCGACAGCAGGTCGAAATTGCGGGCGCTGAGGCCGTCGCCGAGGGCAGATGCCATTGACGGACGTTCCGGGCCTGTCGTCGCGGATCTCTTCAATGCCGGAGCGATCATGCGGGTTCCAGGGGTCTGGTGGCGACGGAACCGAGCGAGCGCATGTCCGTGCCGGAAAAGAGTTTGGTCAGGTTGACGATCACGACGAAATCGCCGGCGCGGCGGACAACCCCTGCGATGTAATCGGACTGCCAGCGGATCCCGATATCCGGCGCAGCCTCTATGGCGTCGCTGCGGAAAGAGGTGACCTCAAACACGCGGTCGGCAACGAGACCAAGCGAAAGGGAGCGCCCGTCGATGGTCACATCGATGACGAGGATCCGCGTATGCGGAGTCTTCTGGGTCTGTGACATGCCCAGCCGCAAGCGGAGATCGATGACCGGAACCCCCTGGCCGCGCACATCGCGGAGGCCAAGGAGATAATCGGGTCCGTGGGGAATCCGGAAGGGATCCTCGTGGTCAAGAATTTCCCTGACGACCTCGACAGGCACTGCGAAACATTCGTTTTCGAGGCTGAAGGTCACAAATTGCGATTCAGTTGCTGCATGGGCCATGAGGCGCACTCCTTTGGGTCACATCGCCCTCGGATCCCGCTGAGTGTGAGGACGCCGGGGCAGGATCGTGAAGTTCACCGGCCCGCCTCAGAAGAGCGAAGGGCCGGTGACGTATTGTCGTTGTCTGGCCGCGTCAGGCCGTCTGGCGAAACTCATCGTCATCGCCGTCCGGGCCACCCATGCTCATGTCGAGGGCAAAGCCCGACCCCTTTGAAGCGGCAAGACCCGCTCTAGATGCCGTCCGCTTTGCCTGAACCGGGTTTGCCATTTTTGCCGCAACGGCCTTCAACTGCTTCACCGGCTGAGCGCTGCTTTGCCTTGTAGCCGTATTCACCTTGAAGAAGGCAATCGAAGCCTGCAGCTCTTCGGCCTGGGCGGCGAGCTCTTCCGAGGTGGCCGACATCTCTTCCGAGGCGCCGGCGTTCTGCTGGGTCAC
>NZ_VFYP01000009.1 GCF_006443685.1 Rhizobium glycinendophyticum
AACTTCTTCAGCTTCGCGTTCTCTTCTTCAAGCGCCTTCAGCCGCTTTGCCTCGGAGACATCCATGCCGCCGTATTTGGCCTTCCAGTTGTAAAATGTGGCCTCAGAAATCCCGTGCTTGCGGCACAGGTCGGCAGCCTTCGCGCCAGCCTCCTGCTCACGCAGCACCCCGATAATCTGCTCTTCCGTAAATCTCTGCTTCTTCATTCGTCCGTCCTCTGATGGGCCGGACTCTAATCAATTCTGGAGGAAATTCGCAGTGGCAGGTCACCTTGGCTACATGTCTCCAGCAGAATTTGAAACCCAACTCGCCCAGCAAGCGGCTTAGTTGGAAGCGCCTCGATGGTCCAGCCCGAGGGGTTCACTCCAATTTTGGGGTCAACTTTCCGTGCCGATTCACAAGGAATTGCCTTGAGCCACATCCAGCCCGGAAAGCTGCAGCAAAATGCCTACATCGAGCGCTACAATCGCACCGCTCGGCATGAATGCCTCGACCAATAAATCATCGCAAGCATCGAGGAGGCTCTGGAATTCGCCGCGCATTGACTATGGACCTACAACAATGAACGGTCCAATATGGGGGCCGGCGGCATTACACCCGCACAGAACTGATAATGACCGGTGAATTCGACTGCCGAGCCCCATTAATAACGGGGGGATTACCGAAGCCGAGCGAACTATCGACGGCTTATGGAATACCGTCAGACACATCGTCACACTGTTCGATCCACAAGAATGCGCAAACTACTTCAAATCGTGCGGATATGACCCCGAGTAAAACGGACGTGCTCTAGCGATCGACAAACAGTACTACCTCTCCGCCGGCGGGCCATATGGAAGCCGATGAAGCCGGCTGTGCCGGTGATGAAATAGCGCATGTCAAGCCTTAGCCTTCCGCTTGCCGATCGGGAAATGGGCAAAGCCATACTTCGCCATTTCCTCCGGCTTGTAGATGTTGCGCAGGTCGACGATGACCGGCACCTTCATCTCCGTCTTCAGGCGGCGGAAGTCCAGCGCGCGGAATTCATCCCACTCGGTCACGACGACGATCGCCTCAGCACCGGCCGCGATCTCATAAGGATTCTTGCCATAGGCGACCGAGCCGAGCATCGACCGTGCGGCGTCCATGCCTTCCGGATCGAACACATGCACGTCGGCGCCGCCGTCGAGGAGCGCCTGCACGATGGTGATCGAGGGCGCGTCACGCATGTCGTCGGTGTTCGGCTTGAAGGTCAGGCCGAGGACCGCGATCTTCTTGCCGCGTACGGAACCGCCGCAGGCAGCGATCACCTTGCGGCCCATGGCGCGTTTGCGGTTGTCGTTGATGGCGACCGTCGTCTCGATCAGCCGCAGGGGGCTGTCGAAGTCCTGAGCGGTCTTGACCAGCGCCAGCGTGTCCTTGGGGAAGCAGGAGCCGCCGTAGCCGGGACCGGCATGCAGGAACTTGTCGCCGATTCGCTTGTCCATGCCGATGCCCTTGGCGACCTTCTGGACGTCGGCGCCGATCTGCTCGCAGAGGTCCGCGATCTCGTTGATAAAGGTGATCTTCATCGCGAGGAAGGCGTTGGCGGCGTATTTGATCAGCTCCGAGGTGCGGCGTTCGCAGAAATAGAGCGGTGCCTCGTTGAGGTAAAGCGGGCGATAGACTTCGCGCATGAGGTCGATCGCGCGTTCGTCTTCCGAACCGATGACGATACGGTCCGGACGCTTGAAATCGGCGATGGCAGCGCCTTCGCGGAGGAATTCCGGATTGGAGACGACCTTGATGTCCTTGTCCGGGAATTCTTCGCGGAAGATGCGCTCGATCTCGTCGCCGGTGCCGACGGGCACCGTGGACTTGGTGACGACGACGGTGAAGCCGGTAACGGCCGCCGCGATCTCCCGGGCAGCGGCATAGACATAAGAGAGGTCCGCGTGGCCGTCGCCACGGCGGGACGGCGTGCCAACCGCGATGAAGACGACATCGGCGTCGGCGACCGGCTGCGCGAGATCCAGCGAGAAGCTCAGACGTCCGGCCTGCCGGTTATGCGCAATGATGGCGTCGAGGCCGGGCTCGAATATCGGGACTTCGCCCCGCTCCAGTGCCTCGATCTTCTCTGCGGACTTATCCACGCAGATCACCTGATGGCCGAAATCCGCCAGGCAGGCCCCCGAGACCAGGCCGACATAGCCCGAACCAATCATCACAATGCGCATTTTCCCAACCCAACAGTACGACTTACAATTAACAATCCTGACGCCAAATCATCTGGCAGCGAGTACTCGTCGGCACATACGGGGCGTTCGACAGCCAGCTTAATCGCACTTCTGAAGTTCGTCAGATCTACTACATGACGAGCAGTATCACCCTCAAATCAACGTCTTTATTCCATCGCTCAGATCACTCCGCAGGAACCGACTTGCCATTCCTCCGTCCACTAGCGGTTCACTCCCTGCTGACAGCCGAGCTTTCACCCGCAAATCAAAAACCCTTACCCCCGCTAAGTTCGGACCAGACTGTTCCAATAATAATCTTGAGATCGAGCATGAAACTAAAATTCTCAACGTAGTAAAGGTCCGCTGCCACTCTCGCCCTAGCCTTCGACACTTTATTGGTCGGGCCGCGGAGTCCACGTACCTGCGCAAGACCGGTTAGGCCAGGACGCATACGGTGCCGCTGATGGTAAGTTGGGACCAATTCCTCATAAAGCATGCCACCAGCGAGCATGCCAATTGCGTGGCATCGCGGCCCCACAAGCGACATGTCGCCAATCAAAACGTTATAGAGCTGCGGCAACTCATCGAGGTTTGTTCGGCGCAGAAACGCACCAAGCCTTGTGATCCGCGGGTCGCCCTTAACCGTCTGAGCAACGCCAGTCGCATCGCAGAGGTCAGAACGCATTGACCTAAACTTGTAAATTCGGATCTTCTTGCCCGCCATGCCCCAGCGCCATTGAGAAAAAAGAGGAGATCCGGGACTATCCAGCGCAACGGCCAGGGCGATCAGCAATAGCACGGGCGCAAGGAAAACAAGGGAACTAAGGGATACCACTATGTCAAAAGCGCGCTTGATTGCGAGGCTTGCGACCGGAGTGCGGCAAACACCAGAGGAGGTCCGCGAAGATATAAATGCACTGTTAGATTGAAAGACGCCCAGCTCGACCATGCTTGTAAACTCTCAAACAAACCACGCGCTCGCCAAACTTTATATGTTGCGGCCTCAGCGCTCCCTAATGACACACTTATACTAAACCGGTTATTTGCAGTCACTCTCAAAATTAACAAATGGTTAACTTTGGTCGCAACCCAAGTAACTGATGTTGCAACGCAGCAACGGACGGCGCTTTTGTGACCACAATGAACGAATCAGGGCAGCGATCGCTTACTTTTTATCCCTACAAAGAGGTCGAGGGCGCTCACCAGCTTCAGGGATCTTCTGCTTTAGCCCTGGTTACAAAATTCCAAACCTAAGGCTTCTGCCATGCAATCTATCTTTCGCGGCTCTAGCGGTGCTGATTGGATTGGTGCACGGAGCCTGAACCGCTCCGGCATTGCCTCGAGTCTCAACTGTAAGAAGCCGGCCAGCGACTGCTTGAGGCTGCCGATATCACAAGGTGCGTCAACACTAAACTAGGGAGCGGGAGTGAACCGCACCGGATTTCCCGGAGGCTCCAACTTCTGAGAAAGTGGAGCCGATATGAGCAAGACAACGAACAAGTTTTCACCTGAAGTCCGTCAACGTGCCATCCGTATGGTGCTGAACCACGAGGCCGAGCATCCATCACGCTGGGCTGCGGTTTCATCAATCGCTGCCAAAATCGGCTGCTCGCCTGCAACGCTGCATAAATGGGTCAAGAAGACTGAGGTCGACAGCGGCGAGAGAGCTGGACTACCGAGTGATGTGGCCGAGAAGATGAAGGCTCTTGAGCGGGAGAACCGCGAGCTTCGCCAAGCCAACGAGATTTTGCGCGAGGCGTCTGCCTATTTCGCGATGGCGGAGCTCGACCGCCCCTTCAAGCGATGATCTCATTCATCGACGAACACCGAGGCGTGTTCGGGGTCGAGCCGATCTGCAGGCTGTTGCCGATTGCCCCGTCCACCTATTACGAGAACATTGCCAAGCGCCTGGACGTGGATCGGCTGTCGATCCGGGCCCGCAGCGACATTGCCTTGAAGATCGAGATACGTCGTGTTTTCGACGAGAACTTCCAAGTTTACGGCGTGCGCAAGGTCTGGCGGCAACTGCAGAGGGAAGGTTTCGATATCGCCCGTTGCACGGCTTCCAGGCTTATGAAGGCCATGGGTCTTCAAGGCATCATCCGTGGCAAGCCGATCAAAACGACGGTCCCGGATCAATCCGCGCCCAGTCCGCTCGACCGCGTAAACCGACAGTTCAAGGCCCCCGGGCCGAACAGGCTCTGGGTGAGCGATTTTACGTATGTTTCCACCTGGCAGGGCTTCGTATACGTCGCCTTCGTCATCGATGCCTTCGCCCGGCGTATCGTCGGCTGGCGGGTCAGCCGGACGGCGCATGCAACTTTCGTCCTCGATGCTCTAGAACAGGCGCTTCATGATCGGCGTCCCCTTCACGGCGGCGGCCTTGTGCATCATTCGGACAGGGGTGTTCAATACGTGTCCATTCGCTATTCCGAGCGGTTGGCAGAGGCAGGTATCGAGCCATCTGTCGGAAGTGTCGGAGACAGCTACGACAATGCCCTCGCCGAAACGATAAACGGTCTCTACCAGGCCGAGGTCATCCATCGGCGAGGACCCTGGCGCACCGCCGGGGCGGTTGAATTCGCCACACTCGAATGGGTCGATTGGTTGTTTAATCGCATCGTACAGGTCAAGCCCCTTCGTCCAGATTTTGTGCGAGGATAGTCACATACCGGGAGCGGGGTTGTTTTCGCGGTCGGCACAAGCCGCCGCATCATGGTCTTCGCAGGAATGGTCTTCCTATGTTCAACACGCAGTTTTTAGGAACTGCATCCAATCTAAACGGAATGACCAGACCCACGTCCGCGGCAGGGACGTCTCACGCGACCATCGTGACGCGCAGAATTGCTGACCTGGAGGTCTCGGATTATGCGGGAACAACAATCAACCTGTTGAATGGCTCTCCCGTCTTCAGCATCCTGTGCATGATGACGGCCAACTTACGCGCCACTGCAACGGCGGCACGCTTTACGCCGAGACGCTCTCGAAGCCTGAGTCCCCAATCCTTGAGGCTACTGTCATTACGGGATTTGGTTCGCGTGAGCATGACCATCGCCGCTTCTTAGAGAAGGCTTCGCAAGTGGCTATCTCCACGACGGGAGATGTGCCCGTCGTAATCGATTTCTCCGGATTGATATCGTCTCGTGGTCAATCCGAGCCAAGCACCGACAGAGCGAGATCGCTTGAAGTTGTCCGGATCTTCAATTGCAGATGAGAACGACAGCGAGGTGATGGCGCCGATACCCGGGATTGTCATCAGTAATTTGGCCGCCTTGCTGTTGCGCGCCGCCGCCAGCACCTGCCGGTCCAGGTTGGCAACATGCTTGCGGATGTCGCGCCATGCATCGACCAGTGGTAACATTACCTTTGCCAGATTGTCGTTTCCGGCGAGCAGCTCTCGAACGTGCCCCTCGAATACCTGGCCTTTGCTCCTTGGCACGATGAGGCCAAACGTCTTCATCACACCAAGGATTTGATTGCTGAGCTGGATAGACATGCCCGCGACTTGCTTGCGAACGCCGATCAAAGTACGGGTCAGCATGGCATCGAAGCCCTTCACGCGAACAACTTTGCAAAAGCCGGCCTCGGCCAATTGTGCTAATCCATCCGCATCATTGGCATCTGTCTTGTTCAGCGTCTCGTTCAAGATTTTCTGCGCGTGGCGCGCTTCGGTACAGACCACAGGCAACCCCTCAGCTGATAGAGCGTGGTAGAACCATGTCGAGAGCGGACCCGTCTCGAAAACCACGCGCTTCACATGCGGTGCTTGTTTGCGAATAATCGCTGCCAGGACTGTGGGATCTGATGCGCACTTGCCTCGCCAGATCCGCGAGTTGCCTTGCCGGATCGAAATCGCGGTCTCTTTCTGCGAAACATCAAGCCCGATATACTGTTCCATGGTTGCTCTCCATTCGATGCTTGGGCCCGGTGCTGATCGTGAGCCCGTTTCTCCATCTTATCGGGGGGCAACCACCCCGCAATGAACGTCAGTTGTTGCAGGGCGCGCGCACCGCGATTACCCCATGTTCAACAACCGTCGTCTTCTGGAGCCCATTGGAAATATTCCGCCAGCCGAAGCCGAGGAGCGATATTACGCCATGCTGGACGAACCAGCCATGGCCGCATAACTTATACCAAACAGCCTCCGGCAAACCCGGTCCGGTTCAGTGATGGTCATGCGCTCGAACCTGCGCTGGTGCTCGGACGGTCTGGAGTTCACCTGCTGGAATGGCGAGGTCATTCGTTCCGCCTTCATCATCGACGCTTTCGACCGCGAGATCATTGCCTGGACGGCGGTCGCCAATGCAGGCATCTCCGGCTCTGACGTGCGCGACATGATGCTGGAGGCAGTTGAGAAGCGCTTCGCGGCGACCAGAGCCCCGCACGCAATCGAGCATCTCTCGGACAATGGCTCGTCTTACACCGCTAGGGACACGAGGTGTTTGCCCAAGCGCTCAATCTGACGCCCTGCTTCACGCCGGTGGCCAGTCCGCAGTCGAACGGCATGTCGGAAGCCTTCGTCAAAACCCTGAAGCGGGATTATATCCGCATCGCAGCACTACCGGACGCCGAAACGGCGCTCCGGCTCATCGATGGATGGATCGAGGCCTACAATGAAATCCATCCCCATTCCGCGCTCAAGATGGCTTCCCTCGGCAGTTCATCAGGGCTAAATCAAACTAGCCGACATGCCCGGTGAAACGGGGAGCACTCTAGGAGAGATTCACCTTCTGCTGATTTAATATCTTGGCGGCATTACGATGACCTTCTCGGCCAGCTCCTCGAGCTGCAATTAAAAGGTCTTCACCTGATCACCGAACCAAAGGCTGCAGTAACGGCCGACCTTTCCATAGTTATTGTCCTGAATGAGCACTTTCTTCTTCAGCAGCGCCCCGAGGATCGCACCATGAAGCCTGGAGGTTTTGATTGTTTCGAATTTATCGAAGTATTGTATAGAACGTCGTACTATTGAATCCCGCCGGGAGTACCAAAGAGAAAAGATTGCTTGGCTAACAGTCGGGTTTGGAGAAAGCCGCAAAAGCTGCCGAAGCGAGTACATCCCGAGCTTATCGCTCACAGTTTTGATGTCGTCCCAATCAACGCCACCGAAGTCCGTTGACGCACTGGCCTCCCGATCTCTACGCATAAATTCCAAAGTGCCAGCTCCGTTGCCGGTCACCCTCATAAGGCTTGTGTTCCACAACTGATGCGCCGTATCAGGGGCAAGCTTTGTATCGAGCCCCATAACATCCGCTGCGTATTTCTGCGATTCGAGATCTCGAACGAAGATACTCAGGTCAGGATGCTGGCGATAAACCGCCGCATGCCGTTTCGCGGTCTCCTCCGACCGAAAATGGATCGACTGCGGGAACAGCAAGATCTTACACTTCTTAAATTCGTTCACAGCCTTCAACCTGACGGCTTCGTGGCCTGGCCACACGTCGCCCATATTACCACCTCCGTGCAGCACGATCACATGATCTTGCGTAACGAAGCGCTTGGTCCTGTCGAATTCGTTCAGGGAAATGCGCAGTGCTACATCGATGCTGTAGTCGTGAAACAGCTTCTCGACACCCAGGTTTATTAGAAGATCCCCTACATTAAGGTGGATCGGTGGATCAACATAGACCACCTTCGATCCCCTCGGAATTGCATTGGCAAGCAATGCCAGATTCTCTTTTGCACGGTCCATAGAAGTGTCAGAAATACTCATCTTGAAGCCCCAGCGATACGATCAAGAATACTCTTTATTTTTACAACATACCAAGGCAGAATGCCGAGGCGCTTTCCGCATACATAAGATGCGGCGATATTCCAACTAATGAGCACAGCCGAACTCATAAACGCCGCGCCTATGTCTCCCCAACCCCGGGTAAGACAGTAAACGCCCACTACTAAGGTTACGCCAAAAACTGCCCTTAGCGCGAGCAGCGCTCTTTCAGAACCTGTCATGTTTAGAAGAACGGCATTCGAGCCCATCATCGTATTGATCAGCTGACCAAAACAAAGGATCAACAGCACGGCGTAAGCGCTCGCGAAGTCAGGATTGAAAACCGAGAGCGCTGTCTTGCCGAAGAAGACTGCCGCGACGAAAGCGGTTAACCCCGACGCACCGCCGGCTACCGAGGCCGCATAGACGATCGAGCGCAACTCGTCTTTTCTCTGGGCCTTGTATGCCCGTGAGATCTGCGGGCCGACGACCTGATCGATGCCAACTCTAGCAACGAGCATGAGTTTTGCCAGTCTGTCCGCCGAGAAGTAAGCGGCGGCGGCTGCCGGTCCTAGAAGGGCGGAGATGACTAACGTCGCTGACTGCTCGATGACCGGTGCCGCAGTTGCGCCGCCCCAAAAGGCTAAACTACCACGTCGCATCGCCAAGGCATCTTCAGCCGGCAAATCTTCCTTCGCCGTCGAAACGATCCTATAGGTCAGATATGCGATCTGCGGCGCAATCACCGCCGCCAACACTGCAGATGTCATGATGATCATGCCGGAAGCATCGAGCTTCTGAGGCGTCGTCAGAAATAAGATGCTGGACGCGACGCGCCACAGAACATCTCTGGGGAACAAGGCTATCCAGAGATAACCTTGAGCGCGCAGGGCACAGGCCAGATATTCCGATATCCCCAGCAGGAATATCAGGGTCGCAATAACGAAGATGTATCTGACAGATCCGCCGTACAGGGGTGACAGCGGCGGCAAGACCGCAAGACTGGCAAAGGCCGCAGATACTGTAATGCAGGTTGCGATGCAGATGAGAAATGTTCTTTTGAGAACTTGCGCCGCGACGTTCCGGCCGTGTATTTCATCGACTGACGGCCAAAACCTGAGGACGGTCACATGCTGTCCACCCGTCGCGCAGTAGCTCAAGATGGATGCCGTCACATAGGCGACCGAGAACAAGCCGAATTCTACCGAAGATGTCGCCCGGGCAGCGGTAAGGAAATAGCCGAATGTCGCGGCAACGGAAAGAAAACGTATCACACCGGAATACATTACTTTTCTAATGAGCGGACTCTGGGCTTTCAGCAGTTTCATCTCTGTTGATCCTCGGAGGGCGAGGTTTCCGCAACGGCGGTCCTTGCAATAGTCATGAAGGTCCAGGCGAGCCAGAACTGCGGAACTCGAACCGAGTCGATTGAAAACCCGATTGCCAAGAATTCCCCCAGCAGCAGATAAGCAAGCAGGGCAGCGCCGCCGACTTCGAGACGAGCGTCCCTGAGCGACATCGCCGCATTATCCCTGAGCGCTCTAGCATACGCGATGGCCACAACGGCATAGCCTAGCAGGCCAAACTCCCCCAGCGTTCTGGCATACCAGGAAAAGAGCGGAGGAAACTCCCCAAACCGTGCTCCATAAAAATAATCACGCAGTTCCCAACTGTAGATAAGCTGCGAGTATATGGTTTGTACGACATAAAAAGAAACTTGGCCGAACCCTTGGCCGAAAATCCGGTCAAACCCGGCTTCGACTGCGGCTGCAGCCAAATAGCTGCGGGTAACGTTGGAGACACTCGTTCCACCGCCGATGGAATCAAAGGCGTAGAGCGGCAACAGGAGACCGGCGACAAACACAAGGGACGTAAACAGAAAAATGGTAGCCGAGGTCGCGGATCGGCCGGCCGTGAAGTTGCGCACGAACAGGAACGCGTAGAAAATGAACAGTCCTACATATGCGGTCCGGGAGCCCGACAGGACGGCGCAGACCACGAGCCCGAACAGGAGAAGTAATGAGCGCCGGGATCCGGTTGTCCGGCGTCGCGCATAAACGAACGGCATGCATGAGAGCATTGCAAAGGCATTAAATGATGGCTCCAACGACACTCCGGAGAGCCTGAAGCTACTTACCTCCGGGTCGAACACGAAGGACGATCGAATGGCCAACAAGATTTTCGCGAGGGGCGAAAAAAACCAGCCAAGGGACTCAAACGCACTTAGCAGAACGAGCAGGACACCGAGAAAGATAAATGCGGATTCGGCCCTCGCGTAGAATTTCTTATACCCGTCCAGTCTGACGTGAACGAGGATTACCTTCATGAGGAGAAAATAATAGCCAAAAATTGCCGAACTGGAAACGAAACGGCCCCAACCGCTTCGATCGATATATTGGTTCGTCTCTATATTGAAGTAGTTCAGCAGCGTCGACATCAATACAACAACGACATAGACCATTAAGAATTCAGGAGTCGATTTTACGACGTGAACAAGCTTCGGCCATGCACTTGGAGCGGACATGATCGCAGTGATATAAAGTATAGACGCATAGAAGAAGCCGTCACGACTCAACTCTCCAATATTTAAGATCGGCAAAATCCCGTTAAGGGGTGTCGACATGATCAATAGAAACAGGGCGACGCCACGAATGGTCAATTTGCATGATTTCCGTTTGATTGACGCCAAAGTCCAACTGAGATGGACTTTGCAACCCGATGCGGCATAACAATCAATCCGACGGTTCGCATTAGGCCGTAGTACCAGCCTGCGGATAGCGGGCATGGATGTTTCACCATGGCGGAGAGGCGTTTGCGAAGCTGCAGGTTTCGCTTTTTGGAAGAGATGCCTTCCGGGTTGTCATAATAATCGATTAAAACTTCTTGAATGCAGTCGATGTCGAATTTCTTGATGATGCGCTGCATCAGTTCGTTGTCTTCCGATCCGTTAAAATCCAGATCGTAATTGCCGACGACCCGAAAAACGTCAGAGCGCATTAAAAATGTCGAGTGCTTGAAGGGGGCGCTTTTCCAGAGCTGGGTTCTGACATTCCGCACTCCGGGCTTGACCCCATGTATAAACATCTCACGCCCGCCCATATCCAAGACACGAGAGAGTGTTCCAACGAGACCCACCTTCGGATTTGCATCCAGGAAAGCGTGCTGTAAAGCTAAGCGCTTGGGGTACGAGATGTCGCCGACATCAAGTCTTCCAATATACGCGTAGTCTTTCGCCAACGCGTATTCGACACCTTTTCTCAGCGCCGCTGTAATGCCGCCATTCTTCTCACATCTGATGAGGGTGATCTTGTTTTCAGGATCTTGAACTGGCAATTTGACTGGTTGCCGGGATCCGTCGTCGATGATGCAAATATCGACAGGGTAGGTCTGCTGCAGAAGCGATTCCACCGAATCCAGCAGCTCCTTCGAGTCAGGATTGTAGGCCGGCATGAGGATTAACGTCTTACGCATTGGCGTTTCCTATCAGGCGTTTGTAAATGAGATCGATTTCCTTGAACATCCGCGAGGAGGTGAAATGGGTTTCGTAGCGACGCCGTCCAGCTCGCCCGACCTCGGCTATATTGCAAGTTTTGAGCTTGCGAATTGCTTCGACCAATGAAGTCGGAGAATTTGGCGATGCAAAGAAGCCCGTTTCGCCTTCGATGACTACATCTTTCAAGCCACCGACTTTTGACGCGACCACCGGCCGGGCGGCACGCATCGCTTCTGCTGCCACAAAGCCAAAGCCTTCCCATCTGGACGGCATGATAATCGCATGCGATTCGGTCATCTCCCGGCTGATAACCTCAGGCGATTGCCATCCGAGGTTTCTGACGTACTCCGGCAAGGTCTGCATGGTCGGCTTGCCGACTACAGGACCGCCAATGACCGTTAGCTCGAATCCCTCGTTCCGCAGGGTTTCCATGGCTGACAGAAGGATGTCAAGCCCCTTCTGCCGATCAAATCTGCCGACGAACAGGAGTTTGCGAGGGGTACATTTGTCGGGGAGGTACTGCCAATTAGCGTCGGCAACGCCGTTGAAGACCGTATAGCACCTGTCATTGGGGATGCCTGCCTTGCGTGCAAGTTCCGCCTCGTCTGGCGATATATTGATGATGGCGTCCGTGCGGGCCGAAAGAAGTCTCTCTATCGTCTCGTAGGCGTAACGGCGCAGTCCCTTCTTGTGGATCGCGAACGACCACCCACGAGCGCAATATACAACGCGCGTGTGGCTGGGATAGTTGATCAAACGACCAACGCCGCCGGCAAACGAACTGTGGAGGTGGACAATGTCGTACTCGCCGGTTGAAGCATATTGTTTTGCCGCGTTGCGCAGGCGAAGGATGCCGCCGAGCGATCTGGTCGTGCCGTCGAACGTATGCGTTTCAACACCCGCGACTTGAGCAGCGAACTTCTGGCTACTGGGGCAAAGCAGTGCGACCTTGTCATAAGCTTCGACCTGGAATGGAAGAAGTTGTTTCAAGTGCGTCGCCGGACCGCCCATTAACGTTTCCGCGAAATGCAGTACCTTCATGTTTCCCTCAACGTTTATTGTTATGTGTATATTATTTGACTTTGTAAATTTTAAGAAGCACTGAGTGATTTTTTCGGGTACCGGAAAAGATATCAATGCAACCGACGCGTCGGCATGATGATTAGGCGACACCCAAGAATCACACTCCACAAATGGCAGGGGGCGCGGAGCTACAAGATGGGCATCGTGTGTCCCTTTAACATCAGTCGACTCGCGGAATGTACTATTTAATGAATCAGTTAATGGACTAAGTATGATGTGGAAGCAATATAAAGCGCCCGAGGTGGTTAATCTGGAGCCGTGCTGGCCCGGCTGAGCACGTCAGACCACGCCTTGAGCAGCGCCTCGGTCGTCCTCGTGGGCGTACGTGGCACAATGGCAGTTGATGACGGGAACGATCGAATTGTGACAGATCGCTCCAGCCGAACCACAGCACAATGCCCTTGTTCAGCGCGAAAGCCGCACGGTTAGGCACGAATGGCTGGATCTTTAAGCCTAGACGCCCAACAGAGGCGCAGGAGACGGCATAGAATTGCTTTGGACTGGGGCCACGAACGGACCAGCATAAGAGCTGCGGTCTCGCACCCGCTCAGAACCTGAAATAGCAGCGTGACTTCTGACGCTGAACCCGGCTAAAAACGGAACCGGCTACACGTGAAACCAGCAATCAGAAAGGCGTTTGTATGAAAAAACCCGTTCTTGTCGTCGGCGGCGCCGGCTATATCGGGTCCCACACTTGCATGATTTTGGCGCAGCGTGGCTATCAACCGATAGTCTTCGACAACCTCTGCAATGGACATGAGGAATTTGTGCGTTGGGGAGTTCTTGAGGTCGGCGATGTCAGAGATACTCGCCGCGTTGAACAGGTCATTGAGAAGCATCGGCCACTGGCAATTCTTCATTTCGCGGCGCTCATAGAAGTAGGCCAATCTTTAGCCGACCCGCTGAGCTTTTATGATAACAATGTCATCGGGTCGCTTAATCTTCTTCGGGCAGCGATTGCCGGGGGCGTTAATTACTTCGTATTTTCGTCCACGTGTGCGACCTACGGGCTGCCACAGAGCGAGCGCCTTGACGAGAGTCATCGCCAAGTGCCTATCAACCCATACGGCCGCACCAAGTGGATTGTTGAGCAGGCATTAAAAGACTACAGCGAGTTGTTGAATATTAAGGCTGTCATCCTCCGCTATTTCAATGCGGCAGGTGCAGACTTCGAAGGCCGTATCGGGGAGTGGCATCAGCCCGAAACTCACGCAATCCCGATTGCTATTGAGGCTGCTCTTGGTCGCAGGACCGGTTTCAAAATATTCGGCACCGATTATCAAACCCGCGATGGCACCTGTGTCAGGGACTACGTTCATGTACTGGATCTTGCAGATGCGCATGTTCGCGCGGTGGACTATCTGCTGGCAGGGGGAGAGACGGAAGCGATCAATCTTGGTACAGGTACTGGGACGACCGTCAAGGAGCTACTAAACACCATCCGCGCCGTTTCGGGCAGAGCATTTCCGGTCGAGGAAACGTCTCGTCGCGCAGGCGACTCGACCTCTTTGGTCGCTGATAACACGAAGGCTGCGACACTACTGGGGTGGCAGCCGCAGTATTCGATTGAGGACATAGTGAAGTCAGCATGGAACTGGCACACCCGTCATAATGCGCCCTGATCATCGATAGGTAGAAGTTTGACGAAGTCGGCGACTTACCGGGAGTTTTGCCGCAGTCGAAAATGACATGAGAGCCAATAGGAGCCAGAATGGCAATGGGCTATGCGGCTGGCACGAGAATGTGAGTAGCCGCGTCTTTGTAAGTATGACCAACACCAGACGGGCCAGCTTTGCAGCCAAAGCAACCGTCTCATTTTTAACGCATCGAATCCATCAGGAGTGGTTGCAAAGATCTGCGTCTATCACAGCCGAGGCAGAGTAATGCTGACGACATCGAGCATTGGTGCTATTCAGTCTATCGCTGAGAGCGTAATATCGAGCGAGCGTTGCCGCTTTCAACCCTTGCACGGTTCTGCCGCGCGGAACATCTCGGTAAGAAAACCAAATTGTAACAGTAGCGTAGTTCGCTAAAAAAGTGAGAAGGATTTTCGATGAAAATTCATATGCCGACCTTTCTTGTAGTGGCCATAACTATCGCCCTTGCATCCTGCTCAACCGTTCCCGGTGGCGCTCCCCAGTTCAATATGAAGTACTTTGGGAAGTGCGGATTGCTTCACGACGGAGATAAGCTCGTCACAAAATATGACAAAAAAACCAGAAAAAGGAATGCCTACGTCCTCGGTGAGAACTGCAAAACGTCTTATCCGAACGGCGGCGATATTTACTATTCGACATTCGACAGTCTGAGCATCGAAAAGTTCCTGGTTCGCGGCGTCAGGACCAATAAGGAGGGCATCACGCGCTATACGATCATCCGTAAGAATGGCGCCCGTTACGTGTCAAGCAGCAGGGTAAAGTGATTGTGCATCTCATGTGCCTGGGGGTCTTTAATTTTCCCAGGCGATAAGCGCAGCAGTGGCTTCAAAGAGGTTGGCGTCGCTGCCGCGGCGACAACCTCTTGACGCTAAGCTAGGCGCTTTCGGCTTTCGATGTGCTCTAAAACGTGCCCGGGGAACCGCGATAAATACGTCATTCGCGATCAGTTGGGCGCTCCTCCGCTTCGGCCACAGCCTTAAAGACTTTACCCCACAGAGCACTGACCAGTCGTGCAGCGTGATTGCGCACCAATCATGAACTGATGGTCAAACCGTCAAGCAATAAGGGTGGGAAAGGCGCACTATAGCCCATAGATTTGTAGACGCCGTCTCCCCAACATTTGAGGCAGGAGGCCCACAAGGGCAAAGGCAATTTCACGGAAGAGTTCAAGCGCGACGCGGTACGTCCGATCACCGAGCGCGGCTGTACGGTAGCGGAGGTCTCTCACACCTTGAGGTCAGCCAGCATTCGCTCTACGGATGGAACAAGAAGTTTGGCACGCCGAACGACCAAGCCAGCGACGAGGCCGACGAGATGAGGCGGCTGGAGGAGGAGCTTGCTCGCGTCATCGATGAGCGCGACATCCTAAAAAGCGGCCGCGCGCTTCGCCAGGGATGCAAAGTTGAGTACGCGCTCATTGCCCTGCATGGCCTGCCTTTCTCGGTGCGGCGATGCGTCGGCTTCTCCATGTGCACCCGAGCGGGCTCTAAGCCTGGCTGAAGAGCCCGTTAAGCAAGGGGGTCGGGTGAAGACAAACGGTGGACCGGTGTCTTCCTTCAGGCTTGGGAAGAGAGCGGCAAGGATTAGGGCTATCGAAAGCTCCACGGAGATCTAGAGCACGTCCATTAGACGCGGAATCGCGTCACGGATTCCCCTGGCTGCCGAATTCTGATTCCATCGCCCCGACTGTTGATTTGTCGGAGGCAATATGACCCGAGCTTTCAGTCGTCATCTGCGTAACTGCGTTCTGACTGCGTCACGCTATGGCATGTCGGAATAATCACCGGCGGCCAGATTTGGAATGGCATTTCAACGGCCATCATAACGCCGCGGCCAAAAGCTTCTTCAATCTTCTCAAGCAGGAGCGGATACTTCGCAAGGTTTACGGTACATGCGATGAAGCTCTTCAGGACGTACTCGACTACATCGAAATGTGCTCCAATCAATGACGCAAACACATCAGAAACGGAATGCTATCGCCAGTCGAGTTCGGAAAGCGGCAGAAAATCTAACCCGAGGGTGTCTTCTAAAATCGGGGATATCCGCAGCGCTCAAACATTAGAAAAAATTACACTCCAATCCTGCGTCACTAAAAGTACCGACCAAATCAGTGTAAAGCCGCCGCGAGTGCCATCACGGGTTAATCAGTGATTGATCGAAGCGTCCTTCAGAACCTTTACCGCGGCCTCACTCAGTACTCCAGACACCTCGTCGCGGCTGTAGCCGCCCTCCAGTGCGTGCTTCACCAGGATGTTTACGGCGTATCCGAATGACATTTCGACCGCCAAAGGCCTCAGCCATGTCTCCTTCGTGTCCGGATCCGCCTTTAGTGACCCAAGCGCTGCTTCCAACTCCTCTACAAAGTCCATGCTGCCACCTTTCCACTCAACACTAGCGTAAACATAGGACACGTCTTAACTCATTTCCACTAAACTCGTCGGAAACATAACTCTAAGGTTAAGCATAAAGTTAACCTAAAATGCGAAATACTTCAATATCGAGGTATCGGCTTGTGGGGCTGACCAACGATGCCTACCCTCATACTCGACTCGTCAAGCTTCACAGGTCTTTTAACCGGCCCTATGTATCACGTGTACATCCGCAACCTCTCAACGATCAGCAGTGGTTTTGTCGACCAAGGGTGACACCTCCGAAAACCGCACGTCAGCACAAACGCTGCGACACCCAGGCCTCGCCCATCCATTAAGCCTTCCCCAGGGTCTGTCAATTCGCGTTTTAAGTCAAGGCCTTACCTGCTCCACCCTTCAGTGATGGCTGCGTCGGTCGAGAAAGTGACCTATTGCTCAGTGGGATCGCAGCCAATCAGCGAGCTCAGCCTCTGCCCGTTCTAGCGCGCTGTAATTCAGGAGCTTACGCAAAAGCGCTACGGTGACGGCGCGGGCGCGGAGGTTGAAGCGCCCCTCCTCACCATCATCCGGCGTCATCTGGTAGACGTCGAGTTTTTCGTAGAGCGACTGCAGCCGGTTCTGGACGCTGCGCAGCGACAGGCCCCGCCGGCGCGCGATGGTGCGGTCAGTCAAGCCCAGTGCGATATCGACAAGAATCTCGTATTCGCTGTCGCTGAAGCCTTTCACTTGGCCCAAGCTCTTCTGCTGCATGCCGCGCACCTCGCGGTCGATGACACATTGTGCCTCGACGAAAATGGAGCGCAGGGCTAGCTTCAGCCGCTCGTCTGAGGCGGATTTGAGCACATAGCCATAGGCTGCCCCATCCGGCACGATGCGAGAGACGCCGCGGACATAGGCTTCGTCCGAATAGTTCGACCAGAACAGGATGCGGGTGTCCGGCCGCTCTTTCCAGATCGTGCGGGCGGCTTCGATGCCGTTTCGCGCATTCATTTGCAGATCCATGACCACATGGGCCGACTTGTGGTCGCGCGCGAGACGCTCGCCATCCGCACCGTTTTCCGCTTCGATCACCGTCTTGCATTCCGGCAGCGCTGCACAGACGGCTTCCAAAAGGTAGGAACGATGCAGCGGGTCGTCCTCGACAATAAGCACCTTCATGGCATGTCTCCCGTGGCTCTTCGCCGGCCGTTGCTAAGAGGCAGCTGAATGCGCACGGTGGTGCCGCCACCATCCCGGTTTGGCCCCAGCGTGAACTTGGCCGAGATCAGCCGCGCCCGGGTCACCATGTTGTCGATGCCACCGCCTGAACGCCGCTGCGTCCGCGGCATGCCCTGACCGGTGTCGGCCACCTCTATGACGAGGGTCGTGGGATTGGCCCGCAGGCGCACCTCAATGGCGCTTGCTTGCGCGTGACGCACCGAATTGTTGATGGCCTCCTGCACGATTCGGAAGAGAGCGATACGCACGGTCTGATCGAGCTGATCGATCAGACCGTCGGTCTCATCAATCAGATTGCACTCGATCTGCGCCCCCTGATCGCGTACGGCCCGGTCGAGATGGTTCTCCACGGCATGAGCAAAGCCGAAGAGCTGCAGAACCGAGGGTTTCGCTTCTTCGATGATTTCGCGCAGATCCTGCATGCAATGCTGCAGGCTGCGCGCGATCGGCTCCAGCGCCTCGCCGTTCAGGTCACGCTCCTGGATCAGTCGATCCAACCGGCGTGACAGGCGGGTGAGATCAGCCAACGTCTGGTCGTGAAGATCCATGCCGATACGCTGGCGTTCCCGCTCCAGGGCTTCGGTCAGGCTGAGTGCCCCGAGGCGCAAGCCTTCTTCGCGGGCCCGCGCTTCGGCTTCGACAATGGCCGAGTGCTTCGCCTGATCGGCGGCACGCAGCGCGAAGAAATAGGGTGAGAGAAGATCGGCAACGGACTGGGCATTGCTCACGTCGCTGGCTGTGTAAAAGTCGACTTGGTGCGATGAACAACTGAGCGCCCCGATCACCTCGCCGCCCACCTTCAATGGCACATGAATTCGGCTTCTGAGATTATGTTCGAAGATGGGTTGAGTGAAGGGGGTGTCGCTGTGATAGCGGCTTTCTTGTTGCGCATCCGGCGTCAGAAGGAAATCGATTTCGCCCCAGAGAAGCGTGCGGATCGGGCTGCTGTCGATCGGTGCGGGGGCCGTCTGTCCCCAGAACGTGTCGAGACCCGTTTCATAGGCCGTGTGATACAAGCCGTTGACCATCATGATGCAGACATCCAGGTGGTCATGCGGCACGATATGGGATACCTCAACGCCCACCGCCTTGATCGCGGAGCGAAAATCCAGCTGTCCAGCGAGCAGGCGGGATATGCCCAAATAGTGATCGAGCAGCGCCGATGGCGCGATATTGAGCATCGGTAGTCCTCCCGTGGCACCCGCTCCTCCAGGCGCCAAGTCCTCTATAACACAGACACGGGCGGATCGCGTCCTGCGAGATCCCGCACCTTATTTCGTAAATCCCGCACATGCGCTGCCGCCGTCGCCCTATACACATCCTGCGATCTATTCCATCTTGGACCCGTCGAGAGGAGGAAACTCGACAGGGAGGTCAGCGCGAGCTTGAGTTCAGCTGACAGGAGGAAACCGGTCCGCTGAGGCCGGGCAACAGGGAGTGAGATGATGAAAGCCACCAGAATTCTTCTGGCGACAGCCGCTTTGTGCGTATCTGCCATGCCGATGACCGCTCTTGCGGACACCTCAGGCAAAAAGATTGCCTTATCCAACAATTACGCCGGCAATTCCTGGCGTCAGGCCATGCTGACCAGCTGGGAAAAAGTTACCGGTGAAGCCGTGAAAGCCGGCCAGGTTGCTGCAGCCGACGCGTTTACGACTGCCGAAAACCAGGCCACCGAGCAAGCCGCCCAGATCCAGAACATGATCCTGCAGGGTTATGACGCGATTGTCATCAATGCTGCTTCGCCGACGGCCCTGAACGGTGCCGTAAAAGAAGCCTGCGATGCCGGCATTACTGTCGTCTCCTTCGACGGCATCGTAACCGAACCCTGCGCCTGGCGCATCGCCGTCGACTTCAAGGAAATGGGCCGCAGCCAAGTCGAATACCTTTCCGGCAAGCTGCCTCAGGGCGGCAATCTGCTGGAAATCCGCGGCCTCGCCGGTGTCTTCGTCGATGACGAAATCTCGGCCGGCATCCATGCCGGTGTCGAACAATTCCCGCAGTTCAAGATCGTCGGCTCCGTGCATGGCGACTGGGCGCAAGACGTCGCGCAGAAAGCCGTCGCCGGCATCCTGCCGAGCCTGCCAGACCTCGTCGGTGTCGTCACCCAGGGTGGTGATGGCTATGGTGCGGCTCAGGCAATCGCAGCCGCCAATCGCAAGATGCCCGTCATCGTCATGGGCAACCGTGAAGACGAGCTGAAATGGTGGAAGGAACAGAAGGACGCCAACGGCTATGAGACCATGTCCGTCTCGATTGCGCCGGGTGTCTCTACCCTCGCCTTCTGGGTCGCCCAGCAGATCCTCGACGGCAAGGAAGTGAAGAAGGATCTGGTCGTTCCCTTCCTGCGCATCGATCAGGACAACCTGGAAGCCAATCTCGCCAACACCCAACCGGGCGGCGTTGCCAATGTCGAGTATTCGCTCGAAGACGCCCAGAAGGTCATCGCTTCGGCCAAGTAAGCTTGAGCCTCAACCGACCCTCCCCCGTTCCGTCCGGCCTCATGGCCGGGCGGAACGGGAAAGGTGACCGCGTCTTGGTCATCATGCGACTGCGAATGGGATGATAAACATGAATGCGAGCGAGACAGCGGCGACCGTCGTCAGGGTCACGGATGCCAAGGTGCATTATGGCGCGGTCCGGGCCCTGGATGGCGTCACACTCACGATCCGGGCGGGCGAATGTATCGGGCTCGTCGGGCACAATGGTGCGGGAAAATCAACGATTGTCAACGTCATCAATGGCGGTCTGACGCCGCATCAGGGCGCCATTGCCTTCGGCAGATCAACCGACCAGGGCATCAAGGCGGCACGCGAGGCCGGCATCCGCTGCGTCTTCCAAGAACTGTCGCTCTGCCCCAACCTGACCGTGGTGGAAAACACCCGCGTGATGCATCGCGGCCTTGCCGGCTGGGGCTGGCGCAAGCGCGGTGCGGAGATCATCGCCCGGAAACTGGACGAAATCTTTCCCGGCCATTCGATCGACGCCTCCGAGCAACTCGGGAATCTGACAATCGCCGAGCGGCAGATGGCCGAGATTGCAATTACCTTTTGCGAGATCGGCAACCCCGTTCGCCTGGTCATTCTGGACGAACCAACCTCGTCGCTCGATGCCCGCCTTGCCGACCAACTGCTGACCTATGTCAGGAGCTTTGTCGCCTCAGGCGGCGCTATCATCTTCATCTCCCATATCCTCAGTGAAATTCTCTCGATCGCGAGCCGCATTGTCGTCATGAAAGACGGCAAGGTGGTCGCCGAGCGTGCGGCGACTGAATTCTCCGAGCACGGCCTCATTGAGGCGATGGGAAGCGTGATCAAGGCGAGACAGGCACGCATCACAACGACGGCTCATTCCGGCGAACCGCTGCTTACGGCACCGCCTGCCCGCGGGATCGGGCTGCCCTTCAAGGCCCACCGCGGAGAAATCATCGGCTTTGCCGGCCTCGGTGGCCATGGCCAGACCGACATGCTGGTCAATCTCTTCGATGCGCGCAGCGGCAACTGGCTGCGATCGAAGGACCCGGAAGTTGCCTTCGTTGCCGGCGACCGTGCCGTCAACGGCACCTTCACGCTCTGGAGCATCCTCAAGAATCTCAGCATCGGCGTGCTGCCCGATTTTTCACGCTTCGGGAAACTGGACGAAGCCCACGAAGAAGCACTTGGCCAGTCGTGGAAGGAGCGGATCGGCATCCGCACCCCGGACCTCGAACACGGGATACTGTCTCTCTCCGGCGGCAATCAGCAGAAGGTCCTCTTCGCCCGCGCGCTCGCAAGCCTCGCCCCCGTCGTCCTCATGGACGACCCCATGCGCCGTGTCGACTTCGGCACCAAGCAAGAGGTCTACGCAATCTTGAGAAGCGAGGCGGCAAACGGCCGAACCTTCATCTGGTATTCGACGGAGATCGACGAGGTCTGCCTTTGCGACCGGGTCTATGTCTTCAACAACGGCGCCATCGTCGCGGAGCTCTCCGGCGACGAGGTCTCGGAGGAAAACATCTTGTCTGCATCCTTCAAGGAGGCCGCGGCATGAAGGCTCGTCTTTCTGCCGACAGCATCCGCCTTCTGATCCCCGCCCTGTCACTCGGCGTACTTCTGGCTGCGGTATTCTATCTCCAGCCGCGCGCAATGAGCTACACGGGCCTGAACTTGCTGTTCAATCTCGCAGTCCCGATTGCGCTTGCCACCATCGCCCAGATGCTGGTGATGACGATCAACGACCTTGATCTGTCGATGGGCACCTTTGTCAGCTTTGCGGCCTGCGTTGCGGCGACCTTCCTCAATGACACGCCGCTGCTCGGCATCGCGATCCTCGCCGGCGCAGTCGGTGTCTATGCAGTGATCGGAGTGCTGATCCATGTGCGTGATTTGCCGTCGATTGTCGTGACGCTCGGCATGAGCTTTGTCTGGGGCGGTCTTGCCGTCCTCATCCTGCCGGCGCCTGGCGGATCGGCTCCCACCTGGATCCGCGCCATCATGACCTCGCGCCCGCCGCTCGTGCCGATGGCGATCATGGCGAGCGTCCTCATCGCCTTTGTCAGTCACTATTTGATCGTGCGGTCCTCCTTCGGCGTCGTGTTGCGCGGTGTCGGCGGTAATGCGCGCTCGGTCGAACGGGCCGGCTGGTCGATCATCGGCGCCCGCGCCTCGATGTATGCACTGGCGGGGTTCTTTGCGGTTCTCTCCGGCATTGCGCTTGTGGGTCTCACCACCTCGGCGGATGCCAATATCGCGCTTCGCTATACACTGCTGTCCATTGCCGGTGTCATTCTGGGCGGTGGCGAGTTCGTCGGTGGACGGGTTTCGCCGATCGGCGCCGTCATCGGCGCGTTGACGCTGACACTTGCCGGATCATTCCTGTCGTTCCTGCGGATTTCGCCGGACTGGCAGATCGGCGCCCAAGGGGCGATCCTGATCCTGGTGCTGACGCTGCGTCTTGCCCTTAACCGCTTCGAAGGCCGGAGGGTAAAGTCATGAGCGCCTTATTGAAACGGCCCTGGATCTGGTCTTTCGTCGCGGCAGCCGTCGTCTTCATCACCACGATCGTGTTTACCGGCGGAGCCAGCACGGTCGGGCTCGCCCAGGCCGCCCTCACCTTCGCCGCCTTCTCGATCCTTGTCGGGCTTGGGCAAATGCTGGTTATCACGCTTGGACCCGGCAATATCGATCTCTCGGTACCGGCCAATATGACGCTGGCAGGCACTGTGGCGCTGAAGGTGATGAATGTCGACAACGGCACCATCCTCATCGGGCTCCTGGTTGCGGTGCTGATCGGGATCGCTATCGGTATCGGCAATTACGCGCTGATCAAGCTGCTGCGCATCCCCCCGATCATCGCGACACTGTCCATGAGCTTCATCATCCAGTCGACGGCCATCTGGACCAATCGCGGCTTGCGCATCAAACCCCCTTCGGTCTTGGCGGACTTCACCACAGCTTCGACGCTCGGCGTACCCAATGTCGCGATTGTCGCCCTGATGCTCTCGCTGATCGTATGGTTCGTTCTGAACAAAACCGTTTACGGGCGTTGGATCGCGGCCATCGGCCAGAGCATCAAGGCGGCCCGGATGACCGGCATCCCGATCGATGGAACACGGCTTGCGACCTATGTGATCTGCGCGGTGCTGGCCGCTGTCTGCGGCTATTTGCTCGCCAGTTTTTCAGGCGGAGCAGCTTTGAACATGGGCACTGAATACTTGCTGATGTCGATCGCAGTCGTGGTTATCGGCGGTACAGCAGTTGCCGGCGGTAATTCCAATGTGCCGGGAATTTGGGGCGCCTCGCTCTTCATGTTCCTGGTCGTGTCGATGCTCAACACCTATGGCTTCGGTGCCGGCGTTCGCCTGATCCTCACCGGCCTCATCATCATTGCCGTCATCATGCTGCCGAGCGCCCGCCCGCTCGACAAACGATAACCCGCAGGACAGACCCATGTCGGACAATCCATTCTACGAGATCCATGATCCGCGATTTCGCGACCTCGTCGTCAGCAGTGCGTCGCTCGAAGAACTCTATTCCGGCTGCCGTTGGGCAGAAGGCCCCGTGTGGTTCGACGATGCCGGCCATCTCCTGTTTTCCGACATCCCCAACCAGCGTATCCTGCGCTGGGTGGAGGGTGGCGGCGTCTCGGTCTTCCGCAGCCCGTCCAACTTTGCCAACGGCCATACCCGTGACCGTGAGGGTCGACTGGTCTCCTGTGAGCACGGTGAACGCCGGGTCACGCGCACGGAAATAGACGGGACAATCACGGTGCTGGCCGACAGCTACAACGGCAAGCGATTGAACTCGCCCAATGACGTCGTCGTACGCTCCGACGGCAGCGTCTGGTTCAGCGACCCCTCCTACGGAATCCTGTCCGACTATGAAGGTTACAAGGCAGACGAAGAGCAGGAAACCCGCAACGTCTGGCGGCTGGATCCAACGACGGGATCGCTTGCGATCATGGCGCATGACTGCCTGCAGCCGAACGGACTTGCCTTCTCGCCCGATGAACGTCGTCTTTATGTGGCCGATTCAGGGGCAAGCCACGCCCCGGAGGCACCGCGCCATATCCTCGTCTACGACGTGTCGGAAGATGGCCGCGCGCTCTCCAATCCACAAGTCTTCGCCACCATCGACAAGGGCATCCCCGACGGCATGCGGGTTGACATGTCCAGAAATCTCTGGTCGAGTGCGGCGGACGGCGTTCACTGCTTCTCACCCGAAGGCGTTTTACTCGGCAAGATCCTAGTGCCGCAGGTCGTTGCCAATCTCACTTTCGGAGGCCCCCGGCGCAATCGTCTTTTCATCACGGCCACAAAATCGCTCTACTCGATTTACACGGCAACGACTGGGGCGCACCGGCCATAGGCAATCTCGTCGAGTTACAGTCCGCAGATCCGACAGGCTGAGGCCAAACTACTACCTACGGATGATCGGACGAAATGGCATGGTGAACCGGCCATATTGACGTAAAGCTGGTGACGTAGCGCATATCCGGTGTAGCACTTCGCCACTGTTCTTCTACATCCCCAACAGACTGTCGTGCTTTAATGAGTCCTGAGCAGACCGCTGATCGGTCCGCGTCGGTTTTGCGGGCGTCGGCTAGGTCGTGAACTCATAAAGGGGCGGCGAGGCAATTATGGGCGGCGGTCCGCCTGTAAGTACCAAATAAAGCACATGCGGTCGCGGACGCTGCCACCGGTAGCTTCGTAAGCAGCAAAAGGGCCTGCGAATGCTTTGCGCCCTTCTGCGATAAAATCGTAAAATCGCGTGATATCAACCATTTGCCGTCGTGCGTTTTTGGCGGAAAGCGCTACGCGCTCGCTCCAGGTTAACCCGACTGGCTCGCCCTTCAACGCATTTACCTCAACCCGATAACATTCGCAGGTGCCTTCTGGCATAAGGAATTGCAGTTGCCCGCCAACGTTGAGAAGGCCCAATTTCTCGGCTTCATCTATCACCAGAGGTATTGTTTCAGGTTGCCAACCCCATTCACCGCCGTTGCGACAAGCAACGGATCGCAGCGTGTCGGGCAGGAGCATCTCAAGATCGTCTTTCATGCAACAAAGCTATACGTCTTCCACCAGCGGTCAACATCTGATTCAGTGTCGGCATGAGCCAATAGGATCTGACCGACCCTGAGTGGGGCGTGATTGAGCCGCTGTTGCCCAACAAGCCACGAGGTGTGCCGCGTGTTGATGACCGCCGCGTGCTTAACGGCATTTTCTGGGTTCTGCGATCAGGTGCTCCTTGGCGTGATGTGCCACAGCGATATGGCCCCTATACCACCTGCTACAATCGCTTCCGACGTTGGATGAAAGCGGGAATCTGGGACGGTTTGATGGACGCCATCACCAGCGCATCGCATGATCGGATCACGATGATCGATGGCACTTCAATTCGTGTACATCATTCAGCGGCGACATTGAGGGCGGACCATCCAGATCGCTGCCTTGGAAGAAGTCGAGGCGGTCTCACAACCAAAATCCATGCTTTGACCGATGGAAAGGGATTGCCAATCAAGATTGCCATTACACCCGGCCATGCCCATGACCTGACGGCAGCGAGCGAACTACTCGATAATCTTCCGTCGGGTGCGATGCTTCTTGCGGACAAAGCCTATGATGCCAACTGGTTACGCTCAAAGTTGAGAGCGGAACGCTCATGGGCAAACATTCCGCCAAAGTCTAATTGAAGCAAGCCAATCGTCTTCAGCCCTTGGCTTTACAAAAAGCGCAATCTCATTGAGCGTTTCTTTAACAAGCTCAAATACTACAGGCGGGTTGCAACCCGATATGACAAGCTCGGAATGACGTTTCTCGCGATGACGAAGCTAGCTTGCATCCGCATCGTACTCCGTCATAACGAGTCCACGGCCTAGCACACAGCTATTTGAACCAACGAGGTCCCTGTTCTTCGAACTGCATCCCGGCCCGTAGCTAATCAGGCAACATCAAAAGGCCAAACACACGACCGACAGAATTCCTCGTTCGCGGACTACGGTCAAAGAATCTTCTTGCCAAACTGGGGGATCCACACGCGCTCCGCCGCGATCCCTTCCACAGACTTGGAAGCTCCGCTTCGCGAGGTCGATCGCAAGGATATGCACCTTTGTCCTCTGCCTTTTCTGCGTGAGCGCCACCATGGCGCTGGGCACGTATTATACTCCGATGCCTGCTGGAGGGGGCATCCACCCCATCAGTTCAGATCCTTGCAACCCGTCCCGATCGCATATCCCGTCGTTTTGCCTGACTTACCGCTGTAACGCGTTACGAGCTTGTCACCATCATACAAGGCACCGCATTTGCCGAAGTACTTGATGTTAAAGTCTTCCTTTGCGAGGGCGGATGTAGATGCGAAGGCTGCGAGACCGATTGAAATCATGCCGACCGAAATAGAGACCCGGTGTGGTTTCACGGAGTATTCCTTTCCTTCAATATTAGCGTCAAAAGATGTTTTCGAGGCGGACAGCTACAACTCTCGCCGCTGCATTACCCAAAGGACCCGTCCTGCAACGGTCTCCAGACGGTCCTTTGTCACAGGCCTCGCTGATCGCGCGGATCGTCGAAGCGGTCAGCAGGCCATTAACAGGCCCAGCGTATTGACCGGCCTTCCTTAATCCCTGCTGCAGAACATACACATAGGCGTTTTGATTGGCAGTCCTGACTGCTTCGATGTATCCGCGTCTTTGCGTGATAGGAAGTGCGGCGATGTGCTGGTAGAGGTTCTCAAACTGAGCGAGGCTTCTTGCAGTCAGAGCTTCCAGCAGAAAATTCTCACGCCCACGCTCATTGTCACTGAGAAGCTTTGAGTACTTTACGAGGACCGTTTTCGCCTTAGTCGGAGACGCTGGAAACGCCTTACCTTTGCCTGATCTGTAAGCGCCAATCAAAGCTTTTGCTGCAGCAGCATTTCCCTTGTCAGCCTCTTCAGTCAAAATCCGCACCGCCTGAGCAGGATTCTTTGGCACACTCTTTCCACGGAAGTAAAGTTCCGCAAGGGTAGTTGATGCTCCTGATACCCCCTTCTGGCGTGCCTCTTGCAGCAGCTTTAAGCCCTGCCTTGCATTGGACTGCCTGCCGAACGCACGGTTGAGATGCGCATTAGCCAAGATCACGATGCTCTCATCGTCACCTTTTTCAATCGCCTGTGTCAGGTAGTCCCGAGCCTTTATCTTGCCGTCGACGCCCATCGCGCCCTTGAGATACAGACGCGCCAACTGCTTCAACGCTTGCACTTTACCGCCATCGGCAGCCTTTTGGTAAAGTGCGACAGCTCTATTCACATCCGCATCGACATAGTCGCCGTTGGACAGCACATCGCCGAGATAGAGAGCCGCGTCCAGATTGCCGTTATCAGCTTCGGCCCGCAGAAGCGCGACGGCTTTTTGCGGATCTTGATCTTCGCCGAAACCCCGCAGTGAGGCATCCGCAACCCTGCGCCAAGCTTTGGAACTACCGCTTGCTTGTGCCGCGGCGAAATAAGACGCGGATTTTTTCAGGTCTGCCGGTACCAAGACCCCATCACGGTAGATCTCGCCAAGCCTTATCATGGAGTCTGCATCGCCCGCATCGGCAAGCCTGACGTTAAGCTCAACCAGCCGCTCTCCGCTGTCTGACATCCAACCAGCATCTGAATAGTAACGAATCAATGACCTCGTCGCGTCCGCATAGCCATCCAAACTCAGACCCTCAAGGGCTGCCAAGCCGGCATCTCGCTCGTCGTCCCCAAGTTCCCCGGAGAGCTGAACATCCGCCAGGCGCCATTTGGCTCTTTTCTCCCCGCTGTCTGCGGCCTCACGCAGGAGTGCGATGCCGCGCTGCTGATCAGCTTCGACGCCTTCACCTTTCAGATACAGCTCACCCAGCTGGACCTTCGCGTAACCATATCCTTTCTCCGACGATGCCTGCAGGAGCTCGAGCGCGCGCGCGGTATCTCGCGGCATGGTCTTGCCATCAAGCAGGAGACCCCCGAGCCGTGATTGCGCAGCCGCATGGCCCTCGGCCGCTGCCTTCTCGTAGAACTCCAAGGCCGTCTCAACGTCGCGCGGCGCTCCTTCTCCCTTTCGCAACGCCTCAGCCAAGATATATTGCGCACCGGGATCGCCAAGATCCGCGGCCTTCCGCGTGTATTCCAGAGCTTTTGCTTTGTCTTGAGGGACAACCTTACCAGACTGATACTCTGAAGACAGTTTACGCCATGCGGCGGCCGATCCAGAGGTCCCCGCCTCTTCCAATAATGCGAGCGCTCTCGGCACATCAGAGGGAACGCCGGATCCCGACAGATAAAGCTCAGCAAGGCTTCGCATCGCTTCTGCATCGCTCTTGGCCAGATCCTGCAGCTTCGCCAGTGCTTCTGACTTCTCTGCCTCCACCTTGGTCGATTTCACGATCTTCACGAGGGCTGAATAGGTGGAAGGCATTACTCCGGACGACGCCGCCCAGGTATTTTGAAGGGTAGTACCGCTCAATAGAAGTGCCAGGAGTATGGTCGTGCCTTTGAGAAGCTTTGGCCGTTTCATGAGAAGTCTCCTATAGGGAAGGTGTCGATATCTTTTCACCCGGCATACACAAGCTGTAAACCTTAAAAGCGCGCAAAGGTCCCAGACGAGGATACCAGGAAATGAGATGCCATTGCGAATGTCTATAGGATTCAGGGCGCTGAGATTGTGACAGCTTCGGGGCGAGGCTGAGTAACGAATGTGTTATCGCAGTGCAGCACGACGCTCATACTCGCTCAATCGCTCCTCCGGATGTTACAGGTAAAGTAGTTTGCAGCCCGCCGTCGGCACTGCCGAAAGCCGGGCTGTTCATTGTCCGTCGGGCTACACGCGAGAAGTTTAGTGGAAATTGAACCGACTAAGGATAAAACGTCGTGGTTGTTTCATCTCAGAAACGGCCGGCAAGATCCTGGTGCGGCAGGTCGTTGCCAACCTCACCATCGGCGGGCCGCGCCGCAACTGTCTGTTCACCACGGCGACGAAATCTCTCTATTCGATCTACACCACCACGACGGGCACTCAACGCCCCCGAAGAAAAACACTCGCACATTCGGATTGGGAGGTCAGCGGAGGAATATCGAGGACGGGTCGATCTCCTGCGTCGGGTCCAGATCCTGCTCCGCCTGAGGAATGGTTTGACGAGTGAACCCGCGCAGGCCAGAGACTTCCTCCGCATCGCGTTCGATCTGCACCTCGCTCATGGCATAATAGACCGCAAGCTTGGCATTGGACATCAGCGCATGAAGGTGGATGCGCTCGTAGCCATGCGAGGCATCAACGCCGAAGGTGATGAGCGCTGTGCGCACATCGTAGCCCGCCTCGACCGCAGACGCGGCATCCGAACGATAGTATCGGAACACGTCCTTCTGCACCGGCACGCCCAGATCCAGGCAGATCTGGTGTAGCTTCTTCGACAAATGGTAGTCGAAGGGACCGGTCTGGTCCGCCATGGCAAGTGTCACGCCAAATTCCTGGGACGCTTGTCCAGGCGCCGTCGTGCCGTTGTCGATGGCAAGTAGCGAGGCAATCTCCGGCACAAGCGCTGCCGAGGCCCCGACGCCGACTTCTTCGCCGATGGTGAATAGCCAATAGGTGTCGACAGGGGTCTCGACCTCCTGACGCTGCATGGCCTCAAGTGCGGCAAGCATAATGGCGACGCCGGCCTTGTCATCGAGATGCCGGGAGACGATGAAGCCGTTGTCCAGAAACTCCGGTTGGGGATCGACCGCAACGATGTCGCCGACGTCGATGCCGAGCTGCACTAGTTCATGGCGGTGGCGGGTAAGCGCATCGACCCGGAGCTCAACATGCGGCCAACCCGTCGGCTGGGTGTCGACCTCCTCGTTGAACGTATGACCAGAGGCCTTGAGCGGCAGGATCGTCCCGCGGTAGATGCCTTTCGATGAGAAGATCGATACCCGAGCGCCCTCGGCAAAGCGCGCCGACCAGTGACCGATCGATACCAGCTCCAGCCGCCCGTTTTCTTTCAGCGCTTTCACCTGCGCCCCCAACGTGTCGAGATGGGAGACGATCCCGCGCGCCGGGCGGCGTGCAGAACCAGGCCTCAGTGCTCTGATTGCGCCCCGCCTCGTCAACATGACGGTCAGCCCAAGTTTTTCCAGTTCTTTCGCGCAATAACGGGCAACCTCGTCTGTAAAGCCAGTGGGACTCGGGATAGAGAGCAAGGCCTTCAAGCGACTTGTCAGATAGTCGGCATCAATGGTGATCGGTTCCTGCATGCACCCAATCTGTCGCGCATACACGCAAGATCAAGCTTTTGAGGGTTCAGATTGCAATCCCCTGAAGGCGGGCCAAGGGCGGGAAAGGCGGTATTTTCGGATGCTGACCGTCGGTCGGCTGCTCTAAGCCAAGTCGTTTGATTTCCTCTCACAGCTATTCCTGAGGTCTAACTATGCTGCAGATGATGGTTGCAACCGCGTGTTCAACCACACTGCTCAGGCTGGTGGCATACCGATTGGCGTCAGGCTTCCGAGCATTCTACTCGTACTAGTGTTGGTCAGAAGCCAGCGTTGGTGTAGACTCAAACAATTGATAGTCTCCATTTCCAACAGCCCTTCATAGCAGCCAGACTGCGGATCGTTGCCCGCCCATGATGAAGTCCTCTCTCGATCACATGCCGCTCCGCAAGCAACGGGAACTCGGGCGCGTCCTGGAAATCCTGCACGAGGAATTCGAGGATGCGTTGAAAGAAGGATCGGCGGAGTTCAAGAAGCGCGGCAGGATCCTAAAGATCATCCTGTTCGGCTCCTATGCCAAAGGAGGGTGGGTGGACGAACCGTTCACGATGAAGGGCTACCGCTCCGACTTCGACCTCCTCGTCATCGTCAACAATCGCAAGCTCTGCGAATTCGCCGACTACTGGTACAAAGCCGCAGACCGGCTGAACCGCGACAATGCGATCGAGACGCCTGTGAGCTTCATTGTGCATTCACTGCGCGAGGTAAACACCTACCTGAAGGAAGGGCAGTACTTCTTCTCGGATATTCGCAAGGAAGGCATCGTTCTCTACGAGCTCGACGATGAGCCGCTGGCCGAACCGAAGCGACTTGATCCCGTCGCTCGGCTCCGGGTAGCAACCGAACTTTTTGAGCAGAGGTTCACCGCAGCCACACGGTTTGAGGAAATGGCGCGCTTGGCCACAGCCCGCGCGTATTTTGAGCACTCCGCTTTCGAGCTTCATCAGTCGCTAGAGCAAGCATATTCTTGCGTACTGCTGACCCTAACCAACTACGGGCCGCCCTCCCACAATATCAAGTTTCTCCGCTCGCTGGCCGAAGGTCAGGATCGCCGGTTGGCCCAGGCATTTCCACGCGACCAGCATCGGGAACGCGCGTGGTTCAACACTTTGAACGAGGCCTATGTGAAAGCACGATATTCCAGGCATTTCGAGATTAGTGAGGAAGCGTTGGCCTGGTTGCATGAGCGGACGGCCATTTTGCTTGATCTTGTAAGGCACGTTTGTACGGAACGGCTTCAGATGTTGGCTCGCAATGCGGGATAAGGGTCACGGGTTTGTTCCGGCGTTCGGCGCATGCCCATAGAGGGACCTATTGCTCTCGGAACTGCGCACTGCGCATTGGGTGGCGCTGGCTTCTCGCTTGTACCCAGACCGAATCTGAAACGGCAGCCGAACCCAAGTCAAGATTGCGCGCTCTGGCGAAAACCAGCCATGTGCTACTCAAAAGGCTCGAACCTGTAGCTGCTCATTCACCAAGCCCACTCGTTGCCCTTATCGCGGGCCGTTTCCACGAGGCTCTATATCTCGCGACGCCTAACCTGCCCGAAGCAAATATAGTCAAGAACCGGACGGCATTAAGTATAAAATCACGATGCGGAAATTCTGTCTTGCTCCACGCCTTGTTCGGACATATAGATAGTCTCAGCGCTCATGATCGCCAAATGATGGGCGCCCCCCACTAGACCCGCTCCTCCCTGAGGAGCGGGTTTTGTCAATTCATAGCCGCAAAGATCTTTGAATCATCTATCTCGCCGAATAGCAGCCGAGGGCAATCTAGTCCCGATGGCTTCGGCCCGCCTGCGGTGGGGCGGGCGCGGTAGATCGAAAGAGCTGCGTGGAAGAAACGGGCGATCCGCCACGATATCCGACGTGCCGGCAGACAGACTGGATGGTCACCGATCCCCCAAGCATCCCGAGCCGAAGAAGTTTTGGTCCAAACCCCGTGTCTGCTGATTATGTTAACCTTAGGCTTGTACGCCCGACATCTCTGCGTCACCATTACGCTTGTGTTCTGTGGGCAAGTCTTCAGGTCGATCGCATGGTCATACGTCGTGAAGGAAACCTCCGAGTCGTAACGGTGAGCGGCAGAGCGCGCGGAGCGCTCCTTGTTGATGCAGCCGCAACGAGGGCAGATGCCGTCGAACTTGAGGCTGCAATGATCAGTGCTGCGCGGTCCACTGGGGCCTGGCCACTGGTCGAACCGGTGAAAGGAACGCTTGCCGACGTATTGAGAATTGCGTGGAAGAAGCGAGAAGGCTGGCACTCGATTGTCACCGGCACCCTTATGTATGCTCGGGCAAAAGGCCTCGTTGACTTCGTCGGCGCGGACCTTCCGGCAGAAGACCTTACGGAAGAGGCTCTTGCCTCCTATCTTGATCGGCAAAATGATATCACGACCTACCGGGCAGTTCTTCAACTTCTCGAGACGGCCAGCCAGAGCAAGATGGTCACATGGCGGCCTGTACGCCGTCTGGGAGCAGGAGACCTCAGTCCCATCGCCTTACGCCGGCCTCCAGCAGGCACCGCGCTCTTCAAGGAGAATTGGCATGATCAAACCGACAGTTCGCCATAGCTCTCGTTCCTCACAAGCAAGGATGAGCACGACCGCACTGCGGCCATTGATCCTTAACGAGGCTGTTTAGGTGGCATCCAGCACGCCCGACTGCACGCCAAGCAAAACCGCAAGCCTATAAGCGCAAAATCTCATAAGTGGCGTCCGCTTCCGGTATCGAGGACAGTCTTGAACACGGGGGAGCGAAATCGCGATCACGTGTAGAAGCGTCTGGCAGCGTCCTGCACCCGATGACACTCTATGTTCCTGCTTCCGCTCAAACACGACATCATGCCGTCAGAGCCGCTTCTCCGTCTCCTGATCGAAGAGGTGCAGGTTTTTCGGATCGAAGGATAGCCCGATCATCTGACCATGCGTGAGGTTCTGCCTCTCCCCGACCACCACATTGATCTCGGGCGAGGTGGCAGAGGAAATATAGGTCGTCGAACCCGTGCTTTCGACCACGCCGACGGGAAGCCGCAACATTGCTTCGTGGTCAGGCACGATGCGCAGATGTTCGGGACGCAACCCGACGATCAGTTGGTCGACCTCAGGGACAGGACGGCCCAACTTGACGACCTGCGGTGATCCGAGATCAAGCACCAGCGACTGACCGTCTACATCCGACGTTGCCGGAATGAAATTCATCGCCGGCGAGCCGATGAAACCGGCGACAAACTTGTTGGTCGGCCGATCATAGAGCTCGAGCGGCGCGCCCTGCTGTTCGATCACCCCCTGTCGCATGACAACGACATGGTCGGCCATGGTCATCGCCTCGATCTGGTCATGGGTGACGTAGACAGACGTTGCGCCGAGCCGATCGTGCAGCGAACGGATCTCCTTGCGCATGTGGACGCGCAATGCGGCATCGAGATTGGAAAGCGGTTCGTCAAACAGGAAGGCCTTTGGGTTGCGGATGATCGCCCGGCTCATCGCAACGCGCTGGCGCTGAC
Source organism: Rhizobium glycinendophyticum (assembly GCF_006443685.1). Taxonomy (NCBI): domain Bacteria; kingdom Pseudomonadati; phylum Pseudomonadota; class Alphaproteobacteria; order Hyphomicrobiales; family Rhizobiaceae; genus Peteryoungia; species Peteryoungia glycinendophytica. The sequence continues at coordinate 33,967 of NZ_VFYP01000009.1, forward strand.
CACCGGAAAGCTCCCGCGGATACCGGTGAAGGAGGTTCGACAGACCCGTTGTCGCCGCGACCTCTTCAGCCGCCTTTTTCGCCTCGACTTTCTTCACCCCGCGGATGCGCAGCGAATAGGTTAGATTCTCTTCCACCGTCATATGCGGATAGAGCGCATAGGACTGGAACACCATGGCAAGATCGCGCTTTCGCGGCGGTACATTGTTCATGCGCTCACCCCCGATCACCAGATCACCGGCTGAGATGCTTTCAAGACCTGCCAGCGAGCGCAGAAGGGTCGATTTTCCGCAACCTGAGGGACCGACCAGTGCGACGAACGAGCCCTTCTTGATCTTCAGGTCGATGTTGCGCAATGCGTGATAGGCACCGTAATACTTGTTGACGCCCGAAAGTTCGATCTGGTGGTTCATTTAAGCGCTCCGGAAGTCAGGCCGGACACAATCCGGCGCTGCAGAAGGACGAAGACGGCGAGGATCGGGGTCACATACATCGTGGCATAGGCCATGATGTTGTTCCACTCGTTGGTATTGGGGCCCATGAAGGAGTTGAGCCCGACGCTCGCCGGCTGGTATTCGACGGCCTGGATGATCGACTTCGAGTAGACGAATTCGCCAAAGGCCTGCATGAAGATGAGGATGGCCGACACCAAAATGCCGTTGCGGGCAAGTGGAAGCACGATGTGAAAGAAGGCCCCTACCCTCGAATTGCCGTCGACAAGGGCCGCCTCCTCCAGTTCCATCGGCACGCTCATGAAAGTGGCGCGGACAAGGACGACAAAGAAGGGCATGCTTTTTGCGGCAATCGCGATGATGACCGCTAGGCGGGGATATTCCAGCATGCCGATCTGCGAGAAGCCGACAAAGATCGGGGTGATCATCAACGAGGCCGGCAGGACCTGCAGCATCAGGATCAAAAAGAGCCCGATATCGACCCAGCCATTGCGATAGCGGGCAAGAACATAGGCGCAGCCGGTTCCAAGCACGGTGATGAGGGCAACGGCCCCAGTGGCAATCACCAGCGAATTCCACAGATTGCGCGCCATGTTGCGGCTTTCCCATACATAGGAAAATGCACCCCATTGCGGATCGCTCGGCCAGAAGGTCGGCGGCGTTGCAAACATCGCCGACCCCGTCTTCACGGTGGTGATATACATCCAGTAGAGCGGGAAGAGATAGATCGCGGCCAGTACGATAGCGATCGCCAGCATCAGGCGGTTGTATGCAGTCTCGCTCATCCGCGGATCTCCTGACGCGTCGAGCGGACATAGACGAGCGATGCCAGCATGACAAAGATGATCATGATCACAGAGATCGTAGCACCCCTGGCAAAGTCATACTGCTTGAACGAAAGATCCCAGGCCCAGTATTGCGCGACATTGGACGAATTGTTCGGCCCACCGGCTGTGATGGCGGCAAAGAGATCGAACTGCTGCAGGGTGAAGATAAGGCCAAGCGAAACGATGGCGCCGATCGTCGAGCGCATCATCGGCAGGGTAATCGTCCAGAACCGTTGCCAGACATTGGCACCATCGAGTTCAGCTGCCTCGTAAAGATCCTTGGGAATGCCAGAAAGACCGACGGAGAGCAGGATCATATTGAAGGAAGTCCCAAGCCAGATATTGGCGATGATGACAGCCCAAAGCGAATAATGCGGATCGGATCGCCAGAAGATGTTTTGCGAGATGAGACCGGCCTCGCGCAGGAAGAAGTTGAGGACGCCGAAATCGCCAGAGAGGATCCAGTTCCAGATGGCACCGACGACCAGACCTGGCATGACCCAGGAGACGAGGAACAGTCCGCGCAGCCAGGACGCGCCGGGAAAGTTCGTCCAGAAGAACAGTGCCAATCCAAAGCCGATCAGAAATTGCCCGGCGATCGAGGCCGCAACGAAGATCGCGGTATTGGCGAAGATCGGCCAGGTTTCACGCTGCGAAAACAGAGCGACGTAGTTCTTCAGCCCGACGAACGGGCGAAACAGCGTGCCGAGCGAGAACATGTCGACTTCCTGGAAACTCATCAGCACATTGTAGAGAAGCGGTAACCCCGACATCAGGAACAGGAAGCCAAGCGGGAAAGCGACGAGCCCGATATCGAAGCCGCGCCCGTCGGTGAGGCTGGATAAGATCTTGCGCATGGATGTCTCCGCATGGCGATTGGCATCTCCGGTCGGGCCGCCCCCGCGACTTGGGGAACGAGGACGGCCCTCCGGGAGGTTGAAGAGGCTAAACTGCGGCCTTGATTGGGGCTAGAACCGCAGCTTTCGCCGATCGCTCAACCCGTAACGGCGCTGATGGTCTCTGCTGCTTGATCCAGCGCGTCCTTCGGCGTCATCTGACCGGTCAGGGCTGCCTGTATGGCATCCTGGATTGCTTTGGAGATCTTCGGCCATTCCGGATGCGGACCGCGTGCCTTGGCGTATTGCAGCTGCTCCTGGAACACTTTGAGTGCTGCGTCCTTCTTCTCGTTGCCGGTTGCTGGCAGCGTGATGTCGGAACGGGCCGGAAGCTGGCCGTACTTCTCGAACATCTTGTCGTCCTGGGACGCGAAGTATTCGAGCGCCTTGAAAGCTTCATCCGGGTGCTTGGAATTGGAGAAGATGGCCCAGTTGAAGTCACCCATGGCGGACGAGCGTTCGGCGCCGGCCTCAGGTACCGGCAGAAGCGCCACGCGCCAGTCGAACTTGGCTTCATCCGACATTCGGTTGAGTTCCCAAGGGCCGGAAATTGCCATGGCCGCATTGCCGGAATTGAAGGTGCCGGTCGAATCCCACTGGCCACGGGTCAGGCTGTCAGGCGAGGCAAGCTTCTCGTCCATGATCGTCTTCCAGGTTTCCAAGGCCTTGACTGCACCATCAGTATTGATCTTCTGATAGCTGCCGCCACCCATCTGGGCCCATGGCAGGAACTGGAAAGTCCCCTCTTCGCTTGCCTTGGCTGAGAAGGCGAGGCCGTAGACGTTCTTTGAGGGATCAGTCAGTTTGCGTGCCGCGTCGAGCAGTTCAGCCCAGGTCTGCGGTGGCTTGTCCGGATCGAGACCTTTTTCCTTGAACATGTCGGCATTGTAGTAAAGCGCGATCGTGTTCGTTGCCTTAGGCACGCCGAAAAGCTTGCCATCCCAGGTGACGGAATTCAGTGGCCCGGGGAAATAATTCGCCGGCTTGATCACTTCTGACTTCGCAATCCTGTCGGTCAGGTCCAGAAAGGCACCGCGCGAGGAAAACAGCGCGTGGTCGGGGTTGTCGATCGCGATGATATCGGGTGCCTGGCCGGTCGAGTAGGCGCGCATGGCTTCCGAGACGACGTCATCGAACTGGATCAGTCGGTATTCGACCTTGATACCGGGCTCCTTCTCGTCAAATTCCTTGGCGAGATTGAAGGCCGGCTGCTCCGGCTTGTCGAGGCTCCAGATCGTGATCGTGACTTCTTCCTGCGCATGGGCTGCCATGGCGAGGCCGGATACGCAGCTGAGCGCCAATGCGCCCGCCATCAGGCTGTTGCGGATAGACATGCTCTCCTCCTTTTCGTGTTGGACCATTGATCCGACCGGCTTCCTCCAAGCCTGCCGGCAGTCTTCATTGCGGATCGATGACGAAGTCTCCGCCCCGGCAATTCTTCAGATAGTTCAGGCCATGAACCTGGCCGGTCATCTCGAGCGCGTCGCGGTAGACCGGATCGTGCCAGCCCTCGATGTCGATCGAACCCGACCAGCCCGCGAGCCGCAGTTCGGAAATCACATCCGTCCAGTTGGTGTCGCCAAATCCCGGCGTGCGCATGAAGACGAAGGGATGCTTGCCGAAAATCCCGTGCTCTTTGATCACGTCCCAGCGAATGGTGGCGTCCTTGCCATGCACGTGAAAGAACTTGTGCGCCCATTTGCGGATCTGCGGGATCGGATCGATCAGGTAAACCATCTGGTGGCATGGCTCCCATTCGAGCCCGATATGATCGTCGGGTGTCTCGTTGAAGATCAGTTCCCAGGCATCCGGATTGTGGGCGATGTTCCAGTCGCCGGTCTGCCAGTTGCCGTCCATGGCGCAATTTTCGAAGGCAATTTTGACACCCTTGTCGGCGGCACGTTTGGCGAGCTCGCTCCAGATTTCGCGGTAGCGCGGCAGACTGTCGGTCAGAGGTTTGTTGCGGATCCGCCCGGTGAAGCCGGCGACACAGGTCGCACCGAAATGATGAGCATTGTCGATGCAATCCTTCCATCCTTGCAGGGTCTGCAGATCCATATCTGTTTCTTCCAGCGGATTGCCGAACATGCCGAGCGTCGAAATCGTGATGTCGCGGCCAGCAACGGCCTCGACGCAGCGTTTGCCAAGCTCGGCCAGATCCTGGCCGTTGGTCGTCTGCCAGAAGAAGGGCTCGAAGCTTTCGAATCCCATGTCGGCGATCTGGCCGATGCGCTCGGCTGCCTTGCCGCCGCTTGCGCTGACCATGGTGCCGATACGGATCGATGATGCGGGATTGCTCACGGGTTCAAAATCCTTCTGAAGAAATGTCGACGGCCAGGCCGGTCCGGGCGCTTTCGATTGCGCCGAGGACCATCGCGAGGCTCTTGATATTGTCGGTGCTGACGGTTTCAGGCGTGGTGCCGTCGCGCACGGCGCGGACGAAATCCGACAGCACGCTGCGGTGCCCGTGGGTTTCGGCATCATCCGGCGCTTGCGGCAAGGCGAGCGTCTCAAATCCTCGCAACAGGCCGGGCTCCTTGCCGGCCACGGTCACTTCGAACGCCTCTTCGCCGTCCCAGGTCAGCATGCCCTTCGAGCCGACCAGGCGCCAGGCGCTTTCCCAGCTGGTGCGCCGCCCCTCGGCACACCAGGAACCGCGATAGGTGAAGACGGCATCGCCCGAAAGCCGGAAGATGGCATTTGCGGCCGCCCCATGGGCATACCAGGAGCCGGAGGGATTGGTTTCGACGCAATAGACTGAAAGCGGCTCTTTACCCGAGACGAAACGTGCAGCGTCAAATGTGTGGATCGCCATGTCGAGAAGCAGGATATTGTCCATCGCTTCGCGAAAGCCGCCAAAATGGGGACCGAGGAAGAAATCGCAATGGATGCCTGTGAGCTCGCCGATCAGGCCTTCGTCGACCGCGCGTCGCAAGCGCCTGATACCCACAATAAAGCGGCGGTTCTGGACGACGGCGTGCACGCGACCGGTTTCGGCCGCGAGCTTAAGCAGCATCGCCCCCTCTTCCAGAGATGTCGCGAGCGGCTTTTCGGAGAGTACGTGACAGCCATGGCGAAGGCCGGTGGAAACGACGATTGCGCGGGCCTGAGGCACGACGACGTCGAACAGCATGTTGGCCCGGGTATCCTTGAGAACGGCAGAGAGGTCTGTACCGACGACGAGGTCGGTCAGGCCAAACTCGTCAGCCAGTGCCTGCGCTGTCGCCCGATCGAGATCAACGAGCCCGACAAGCTCCACCTCGCTTTGCAGATCGGCGTCCGCCTGGAGCGCTTTTAGCCAACCTCTGGCCATAGCTCCGCATCCGCATAAAACGGCCCTTGATGTCACTGCAATCCTCCCAAGGGGTAAGCGAATCTCCTCTTTCACTCGCCCCGTAAACGTTTACGATACTAGGAACAGGACCTGCATTGTGTCAATAGATTTTTCGTAAACGGTTACGGAGCGTTCTTCGGGACTGTGGACTGGGATTTGGGAGAGCGGTCATGAAGGGCATCCGGCAATTGGCGGACTATCTCGACATTTCGATCGGGACGGTGTCTCGCGCCTTGAACGGCAAGCCCGACGTGAATGAGGAGACCCGTCAGCGGGTGCTCGAGGCGGCTGAAAAACTGGGCTATGTCGCCAATCAGGCCGGACGTTCGCTGAGAAAGGGTGCAACCGGCATCATCGGCTTCATGATGCAGACCGGCCACGACACGACCGGCCAGGGCGACAGTTTCTTCATGCGGGTTTTCGATGGTGTGCAGACCGTACTTGCCCGGCACAAACTGGATCTGGTGGCGCTGCTCTGCTCTTCGGAAGAGGATCCGGATGCCTATCTCAAGCGCATCGTCGCCCGAGGTTTCGCCGACGGCATCATCCTCTCCGCAACCCGTTTTCAGGATGCCCGCTTCGACCTTCTCTACAAGACCAAGATCCCCTTCATCACGCTGGGGCGAAGCCAGACGGATGTCGGGCAACCCTGGTACGACCTCGACTTTGAAGGCATGGCCGACATGGCGCTCGAGCGACTGGTGGCAAATGGCCACAAGAAGATTGCCATCAGCCGGCCCTACGGGGAAATCAACCTTGGCCATGTCTTCGAAAACCATTGCCGCGTCGTGCTGGCACGTCATGGGCTGGAATTGGCACAGCAGCATGTATATCGCTCAAGCCCGAATGAGGCCGGCGGTTATGCGGTGGCCCAGGCGGTGCTTTCCACCCGCGATCGACCCTCGGCAATTGTTCTGCTCAACGAAGCGACCGTCGTCGGCTTTTATAGGGGACTACAGGAAGCGGGGCTCAAACCGGGTCGTGATATGGCGGTGCTGGGGCAATACAGCCCGCAGGCGCAGTTTCTCCACCCGGTCCTGACCTGCTTCCGGCCGGATCTGCGCTCACTCGGCATCGGACTTGCGGAAAGCCTGCTCGCCACCATGCCAGATTTTGCCCAGCACTATCCGAAGGCTGTTCGTCGCCAGCTCTGGCCAATGACCCTCATCGAGGGCGAGAGCGGATGAGAGGAAATGATCTCTTTCGAAGGGCCGCTATACTACCTTACAAAAAAGGTATGGCGGCAGTCTGGCGGGACGGGCGATCGATGACAACGCCAAGATAGGCAAACCTCTCGCCGGTCCGGATGGAGGTGATGCCGGTGACCACGGCCTTGTCCGCAGCCTCGACGTTGAACCGCCGGTCGCGCGCGCCCTGTCAGACAGCGGGAATGTGCCTCATCAAGAAATCTCTGTCATGAGCAACGGGATATTCTGTTCGAAAAACTTTGAGAACGTCGCAATTCGCGGCGGCAATGTCTGATAGGGCGGATAATACAGGGTGAGCCACAAATCAGGTGGCGCCCAGCCGCGCAGGACATGGACCAGGCGACCGGATCGCAGATGCTCGGCGATATGAAAGCCTGGCAACATGGCAACGCCTGCACCGTCAGCGGCCATATCAGCGAGAACTTCCCCGCTATTGGCACTAAAGGCGCGTCCTGCAGAAATCGTGAGACTTGTTCCACCATCAGACAGAACCCAGTTCTCGCGTCGACTTTCTCCGCTATAGGCCAGACAGTCGTCTGGTGAGAGTTCGTCAGGACTTTTCATATCGACGAACCGGCTTCCCGGTGCGGCCACAAGTATTCGCGGCACGACCCTGATCTTGCGCCAGATGGTGAACTTGTCGGACGGTTGGGCCGAAATCCGGATCGTCAGATCGAAATCGTCTTCCATGATGTTCACGAGGCCGTCCGAAAGCGACACCTCGAAGCTGATCTTCGGGTGGAGCTCCCGAAATCCGGATAGAATTGGCGGGAGAACCGCCTTGCCGAACCAGGTGGGCGCGCTGATGCGCAGACGACCCTGGTCTGTTTTGTGTGTATCGCGAATATCTCTTCGGGCAGTTTCCAGCGCTTCCAGCGCGGGTTGGATCTGGGCGGCGAAGATTGCGCCATCGGTCGTCAGCGAGACCTGCCTCGTGGTCCGCACGAAGAGCTGCACCCCCAGATCCTGTTCAAGCGCAGCGATCGAGCGCGTAACGGCAGCGGGTGTCATGTCGAGCTCACGCGCGACCTGCGCGAAGCTGCGCTTTTCCGCAGCCAATAGAAATACCGTCAGGGCCTTGTAGTCGTTCACGTGATTATTTCATCCAGTGCAATGCATTCGCAATTATTATTGCAATTTCTCCACCTCCGCAATCGCGCTAGCTTCTCATCACACAGCAGATGAACAGCATAGCGGCGGTCGAACCCGCGAAACGAAACCCTTCACGAGCGCCAAGGCACGATGCCCAGCTGCTCACAACCTACCGCATCAGTGGTCAAAGCAACCAAAGAGGAATTGACAATGTCCAAGCTCGAAGTCCTGACCCCCGCCAACAGCCAGCTCATTTTCATCGACCAGCAACCGCAGATGGCGTTTGGCGTGCAGTCGATCGACCGCCAGGTCCTGAAAAACAACGTCGTTGGCCTCGCCAAGGCCGGAAAGATCTTCAACATACCGACGACGATCACGACGGTCGAAACACAATCCTTCTCCGGGCATACATTCCCGGAACTGCTGGCAGTGTTCCCGGAAAACGACATCCTCGAGCGCACCTCGATGAACTCCTGGGATGACCAGAATGTCCGCGATGCGCTCGACCGAAACGCCGCCCAGGGTCGCAGGAAGATCGTTGTATCAGGCCTTTGGACGGAAGTCTGCAACACCACCTTCGCCTTGTCGGCCCTGAACGACCGCCCGGATTATGAGATCTACATGGTCGCGGATGCCTCGGGCGGCACCTCCGCAGACGCCCATAAATATGCCATGGACCGGATGGTGCAGGCCGGTATCATTCCGGTTACCTGGCAGCAGGTTCTGCTCGAATGGCAGCGCGACTGGGCTCACAGGGAAACCTACGACGCCGTCACCTCGCTGGTAAAGGAGCATTCTGGCGCCTACGGGATGGGCGTGGACTACGCCTACACCATGGTCCACGGCGCAAACGAGCGCGTCACCCATGGCAAGCGCATCGGCCCGAACCCGGCAAAGTAACAGACGGACGCTGCTCCCCTGAGCGAGCTCTGGGGAGCAGTCCGTGTCCATACAAAAAGGAGTAAGATCCGATGAAACCTTATCTGATGTCGCTCGGTGCAGGCCTCCTGGTTGGGATCATCTACAGCCTGTTGCAGGTTCGCTCACCCGCGCCACCCATCATCGCCCTTGTCGGCCTTTTCGGCATTCTCCTGGGCGAACAGGTGATCCCTTTTGCGACGGCCCTCTGGACCAGGGAGCCGGCCGCCATGTCCTGGCTGAACCATATCAAGCCCCACATGTTCGGCCACTTGCCTACAGGCGACACAACTGCCGCAAAAGTTGCAAGTACCCAGCCGTCTCAAGATCAAAATGGCTGACTTTCGATGCAGGGAGAGGAGGCCGGACCGGTCTTTTCATCCTGGACTTTCTTCCAAATCCCTCTGACCCGGAGTGCTACCATGTTCGCCGATCTCATTCTTCTCAACGGCCGCATCACGACCCTCGACCGCACCAAGCCCACCGCCACTGCCGTTGCCATCAAGGACGGAATTTTCATGCAGGTGGGCGATGACAAGGAGATCGCCGCTCTGGCAGGGCCGGAGACTAGAATTATCGATCTCAAGGGCAAGCGGGTACTGCCGGGCCTCATCGACAACCACACCCACGTTGTGCGCGGCGGCTTGAACTTTAACATGGAGCTTCGCTGGGATGGCGTGCGCAGCCTAGCCGACGCCATGGACATGCTGAAAAGGCAGGTGGCCATCACGCCGGCACCGCAATGGGTGCGCGTCGTTGGCGGCTTTAGCGAACATCAATTTGTCGAAAAGCGCCTCCCCACGATCGAAGAGATCAATGCTGTTGCACCTGATACGCCGGTTTTCCTCCTGCATCTCTATGACCGCGCGCTGCTGAATGGTGCCGCGCTGCGCGCTGTCGGCTATACGCGTGACACGCCCAATCCGCCCGGCGGCGAGATTACGCGTGACGCCAACGGCAATCCGACTGGCCTGCTGCTTGCCAAGCCCAATGCGGGCATTCTTTACTCGACGCTCGCCAAGGGGCCGAAGCTGCCCTTCGATTACCAGGTCAATTCCACCCGCCACTTCATGCGCGAACTGAACCGTCTCGGCATCACTGGTGTCATCGATGCGGGCGGCGGCTTCCAGAACTATCCCGACGATTATGCGGTGATCCAGAAGCTCTCGGACGAGAACCAACTCACGGTGCGGCTGGCCTACAACCTGTTCACGCAGAAGCCGAAGCAGGAAAAGGAGGACTTCCTCAACTGGACATCCTCCGTCAAATACAAGCAGGGCAACGACTACTTCCGCCACAACGGGGCCGGCGAGATGCTCGTCTTCTCGGCCGCCGATTTCGAGGATTTCCGCCAGCCACGGCCCGAGATGGCACCGGAGATGGAGGGCGAGCTGGAAGAGGTTGTGCGGGTCCTAGCCGAGAACCGCTGGCCCTGGCGTCTTCACGCGACCTATGACGAGACCATCTCTCGGGCGCTCGACGTGTTCGAAAAGGTCAACAAGGACATTCCGCTCGAAGGGCTGAACTGGTTCTTCGACCATGCCGAAACGATTTCCGAACGCTCCATCGACCGCATCGCGGCCCTTGGCGGTGGCATCGCCACCCAGCATCGCATGGCCTATCAGGGCGAGTATTTCGTCGAACGCTATGGCCATGGCGTCGCCGAAGCCACACCGCCGATCCGGCGCATGCTGGAAAAGGGCGTCAATGTTTCGGCCGGCACGGATGCCACCCGCGTTGCCTCCTACAATCCCTGGGTTTCGCTCTCCTGGATGGTGACGGGCAAGACGGTGGGCGGCATGCAGCTTTATCCGCGCGCAAACTGCCTTGATCGCGAAACGGCGCTTCGCATGTGGACGGAGAAGGTCACTTGGTTCTCCAATGAAGAGGGCAAGAAGGGCCGCATCGAGAAGGGACAATTTGCCGACCTGATCGTCCCGGACAAGGACTTCTTCTCCTGCGCGGAAGACGAAATCTCCTTCCTGACATCCGAACTGACGATGGTGGGCGGCAGGATCGTCTATGGCGCCGGCGATTTTGCAAACCTGGATGAAAATCCTGTCCCGCCGGCCATGCCTGACTGGTCACCGGTGCGCAGATTCGGTGGTTATGCGGCCTGGGGCGAGCCGGACGGCGCTGGACGCCAATCTCTGCGCCGCAAGGCGATCGTGTCTTGCGGCTGCGCCAATGACTGCAATGTCCACGGGCACGATCACGCCGGCGCCTGGACATCGAAGCTCCCCATCAAGGATCTCCAGGGCTTCTTCGGCGCTCTTGGTTGCTCGTGCTGGGCAGTTTGAAACGCGACAGGCCATGAGAAAACCTTGGCGGCAGAGAGCTTGTGCCGCCATGGGCTTCCCGGGCCCGGTTTGATTATTTCAACTTACACAACAAAGTCTGAATTATTGTTGCAATTGTAGCCTGCCAGCCGCGCCTGCACACTCCTCGCATCAGAACCCTGCAAGTTTCTCCAGATCAGAGGACATAGCGATGACTTCTTCTACCCTTTTCAAACGACCTGATGGTGTCATACGGAATGTACTGACCCGGCCCGCAGTGAAAACCATGGCCCTCATGGCCCTATGCGCCGCTTACATTCAGGGCCCGATCACCAAGATCTTGGATTTCCAGGGTGCCATTGCCGAAATGGAGCATTTTGGCCTGGCGCCGCCTAAAGCAATCGCGGTCCTTGTCATCCTGTTCGAACTCACCGCCTCGGCCATGGTCGTCACCGGCTACTTCCGCTGGCTTGCCGCGCTCGCTCTTGCGGGATTTACCCTGCTGGCCACGCTGATTGCTTTGCGCTTCTGGGAACTCGCACCGGGCATGGACCGGATGATGGCCACAAATGCCTTTTTTGAGCATCTCGGACTGGCCGGCGCCTTCGTTATTGTTGCCACCTCCGATCTTGCGAGAGGATCAAAGCCATGAGCGCCGCCAAATCTTCAACAGGCACATTCGCTCCGCTCTATCAGCCAGTTTTTGCCGTGCTCTGGACCGCGACCGTCCTCGGCAACACAGGAAGCTTTATGCGCGACGTCGCAAGCTCCTGGCTCATTACCGATCTCTCCGCTTCACCGGCTGCAGTGGCCATGGTGCAGGCTGCCGGAACCCTGCCGATCTTTCTGCTCGCCATTCCCGCTGGCGTTCTCACCGATGTCCTTGACCGACGCAAATTCCTGATCGCGGTGCAAGTGCTGCTGGCCTCGGTCAGTCTGACATTGATGGTGCTGGCCCATAGCGGTCTGCTTTCGGTCAGCGCGCTCATCGGCCTCACTTTTCTGGGCGGCGTAGGTGCCGCGCTGATGGGGCCGACCTGGCAGGCCATCGTCCCGGAACTGGTAAAGCGGGAGGATGTGAAAAGCGCCGTGGCGCTGAACTCGCTGGGTATCAATATTGCCCGCTCCATCGGCCCGGCGGCGGGCGGAATGTTGCTGGCGGCCTTCGGGGCAGCTGCCACCTATGGCGCCGATGTCGCCAGCTACCTCGTCGTCATCGCCGCCCTTGTCTGGTGGCCGCGCGCCAAAAACGCCGATGATGTCCTGGCGGAAGGCTTCCTTGGCGCGTTCCGGGCCGGTCTTCGCTATACCCGTGCCAGCCGTCCGCTGCATGTGGTGTTGGTGCGGGCCGCCATCTTCTTCGCCTTCGCCAGTGCAGTCTGGGCGTTGCTCCCGCTTGTTGCCCGCCAGATGCTGGGCGGAGACGCCGGCTTCTATGGCATCTTGCTCGGGTCCGTCGGCGCAGGCGCTATTACCGGCGCACTGATCATGCCAAGGCTCCGGGACCGCTTCGATGCCGATGCATTGCTTCTCGGCTCTGCCATCGTCACTGCGCTCGTCATGGGGGCCCTCTCTCTGTCGCCGCCGAAATGGGTCGCCATTCTTGTTCTGCTCTTCCTCGGGGGCGCCTGGATTACTGCGCTTACGACGCTGAATGGCGCAGCCCAGGCAGTGTTGCCAAACTGGGTGCGAGGTCGTGGGCTTGCGGTCTACCTCACCGTCTTCAACGGCGCGATGACGACAGGAAGCCTCGGCTGGGGCGCGTTGGGCGAAGCTGCAGGTGTCCCCGGAACGCTTCTGATCGGTGCGGCCGGTTTGCTGCTTGCCGGCTTTGTCATGCATCAGGTAAAACTGCCCTCGGGCGACATCGACTTGGTACCATCCAACCATTGGCCGGAGCCGCTGGTGGCAGAACCCATTGCTCATGATCGCGGTCCGGTCCTGATCCTGATCGAATACCATGTCGAAAACCATAACCGCAGGGCGTTCTTTCACGCCATCGACAGGCTTTCCGAGGCACGTCGCCGCGACGGAGCCTATGGATGGGGCGTGACGGAGGATTCCGCCGATCCCACCAAGATCGTCGAATGGTTCATGGTCGAATCCTGGGCGGAACATCTGCGACAGCACAAACGCGTCTCGAATGCGGATGCTGATCTGCAAGGCAAGGTACTGGCTTATCACACTGGAAGAGAGAAGCCGGTCGTGCGCCACTTCCTGACGGTCAACCGGCCCGGCCTGGTCTGAGGCCCTAACCTCGCCCACATCCCTGTTCTTGATCACCCCGCGCTCTCAAGCGCGGGCCTTTTGCGTTTGCGCAAAGCCGAGCGATTGGCCCGACAACCTCTTTCGTCCCTGTTATTGCAGAAACGACAACAAAATCGAAACAATGGCGACAATTGTTGCAACGCCGTCATTGAAGCATGATCCTCTCATCAGACGAACACGCCTCGCCTGATGAGATCAAGAACACCTCTAGGGGCAGCCACGATGAGATCTGACTTTCTTCCCATAACCCGCCGCGGCGTTCTCGCCACGACCGCCATCATCGCTGCTGCAAACGTACTTTCTTCGACCTTTCCCCCCGCAGCCCTGGCTGCATCCACCACCAAATCAATTATTGGAGATAAGACAATGGCATATGTAACCACCAAGGACGGCGTTGAAATCTTCTACAAGGACTGGGGTCCGAAGGACGCACAGCCGATCATGTTCCACCACGGCTGGCCGCTGTCCTCCGATGACTGGGACGCACAGATGCTATTCTTCCTGTCGAAGGGCTTCCGCGTTATCGCGCACGACCGTCGCGGCCATGGCCGCTCCGCCCAGGTCTCCGACGGCCACGATATGGACCACTACGCGGCCGACGCCTTTGCCGTTGTCGAGGCGCTGGACTTGAAAAATGTCGTGCATATCGGCCATTCCACCGGCGGCGGCGAAGTTGCCCGCTACGTTGCAAAGCACGGGCAACCTTCAGGCCGGACAGCCAAAGCCGTTCTGGTTGCCGCGGTTCCGCCGCTGATGTTGAAGACCGCATCCAATCCGGAAGGTCTGCCGATGGAAGTATTCGATGGCTTCCGATCCGCCCTTCTTGCAAGCCGGGCCCAGTTCTTCCGCGATGTGCCGGCTGGCCCATTTTACGGCTTCAACCGCGACGGTGCAAATGTGCAGGAAGGCGTGATCCAGAATTGGTGGCGTCAAGGCATGATGGGAAGCGCCAAGGCCCATTACGACGGCATCAAGGCATTTTCTGAAACCGACCAGACAGAAGACCTGAAGACCATCACGCTGCCAACCCTGATCCTGCATGGCGAAGACGACCAGATCGTTCCCATCGCCGATTCGGCTCACAAGGCGATCAAGCTTCTGCAGAACGGGACGCTCAAGACCTATCCCGGCTTCTCGCATGGCATGTTGACTGTCAATGCCGACGTACTGAACGCAGATCTGCTGGCCTTCATCCAGTCCTGAGCCTCCGGAATGAGCATGGATCGAGGCCGCAACAGCAGTCTGTTGCGGCCTTAATTAAGCACTCAGTGCGGCTTAATCAAAAAGGGCGAGGCTTGAGCTTCAGCAAAGCGCGAGCAATGGACACCCCGTATTTCGATTTCTCTGCATTTGTCGCCAGTCCTCCCTCCAGTCGCCACGGGTCGCCCTGCTATTGTTAGATAAAAGTTCGATCTTCCCGCGGCAGCCGGATCAGCCCAGTGCAATTGCGGTTGATCGATGCTATGGCGGATCGAAAGATGAAGATGTTTTTCATCACGTCACTCTGACACCCGATAACATCACCCTTACGTGAAGGTTTGACGTATCATCGAGAACTAATCGGCGGATTTGCAACGATCGGTCCGCAAGAGCGGGAAATTGTCACGAAATCCTCCCCGAAAGCTTGAGAAGAAGCACTTTAAAACTGTGTTACAAATCGGGCATTGTAGTTTTTGCCCTCTGAACAGAGTTACTCATTTACTTTATCGCCCTCTGAACAGATCGGGATGACGGCACCGCCGGACACGCATCCACCAATCGAATGGTGACGGGTCCGATGACAATCTCGGCGCGCGTGGCAACCTTTACCGTTGGCGGCTCCGGCAATGACTTATCGATTACCATTGCCGCAAACTCGACTGCGTCTTCCGGCTCTGGCAACACCAGCTTGCCTTGCCGCGCCAACGTGCGCGAGGAAGACAGGTGATTGGCCTTCAGTCCGTAGCGCCGCGCGACTTCATTCACAGTTGCGCCTGGATGTAAGGTCTCCGAAACGATGCGTGCCTTGACCTCGTCAGGCCAATGGCAGTGCGCCTCACGCCTACTCCGTCGCGCTGTGAAACCTCCAACGTAGACTCCATGGAGACACTCCTTGTCGCTCATCCATGGAACATCGGTCACAGATCAAGCAGCGGCTGCCAATGTGGGGGCAGAACACCGGTTACTGAATTTCTCTCGAAGCGACCCGAGGTCAGCCGCGTGATCCACCCTGGCCTTTAGACATTAGACAGGCACGGCGCGCGAACGTGCGGACAAGTATCTAAGCGGCGGCTATGGCGGCCTGGTCGGCTTTGACCTGGCAGCCGGTCGTGAGGCCGGACGTCGCTTCATCGATGCCCTGGAACTGCACCACCACGTCGCCGATATCGACGACGCTCCCAGCCTCGCCATTCACCCGGCCTCGACCGCCCATTCCCAGTTGACCGCAGAAGATCAACTGAAAACAGGCGTGACCCCGGGCTATATCCGTCTCTCCGGCGGTATCGAGCATATCGACGACATTCTGGCCGACCTGGAGCGGGGATTGGAAGCCGCTGCGGGCTTGAAGTCAGCGGCTGAGTAAGGCTGGACTCGACAACAGGTAAGGGTCGGTGCGTTACATCGGCCCCACACAAATCTTTCTGAAGCTCCAAGTGACCTGAAAGTTGGGCGATCGGCCGTCCATGCTTTAGCAAGATTGTGTATGAGGTTGGGATGTCTCAATCGGGCGCCGGGAGCGGACAGTTTGCGACTGTCGGATGGACGCTACAAGCGGACGCATCAATTTCAAACCGAGTGGCCAACGCCCTGAGGCAGGGATTCGCCTTCCGCTGGTCCAGCACATCGCCTGATGCCGCTATCGCCCTTTTTGCTGAAACTTTTGCCCAATGACCCCATGGATATCGTTTGAACAAACAATATCAAGCAAACCACTTAGCAAGTCCCGTGTGCAATGATCCGTCAAAGCCGTGTGGCGCAAGGAGCGAAATGCCGGCAGCCTCTCCACTCGGTAACGGCCATGGCATCGTGATCTGTGGACAACCGGAAAGGCCCGAGATACAGAGCAACTCGATGGAGCGAGCCCGAAAGGAGGCGAAACGCTCTTGCGTATCGTCGCGTCGGGGCGGAACCATTGGCAGGGTCGGCATCACGAGGACGGTCTCGTGCACTGTCTCCTCGAAGGCCTTGCGGAAGCGGGCGCGTTGCGACACCGCCGCATCGTAGCTTTCGTCCGAAATTTCCCGTCCGCTGGTCAAGCGCTGCGCGATGTCCGGAGCCAGCGTTTGTCGGGCGTCCTCGAACAGGACCTCGTTGGTCTGCCAGGCTTCCTTCTGCAATATTGTAGTGAAGCAGCGTGCCAGTTCGGAAAGGCCTGTTACAGGCAATGACGGTCGTGTGAGGATTGGAACCCCAAGTTTTCTGATCACGGCCCAGAAAGCATCGGCGATATCTTGATCACACAGCGATACGAGGTCATCCACGACGAGGATCGTCAATGGTGCGCGTGTATCGTGAACACCGAGGGACTGCATCACGCGCCGCAGAGTAGCCAAATCACGAGTAAAGAGGCCGGGTACATCAAAGCTCGGCGCAAGTGGACGGATGCCGGTCGGATCCAACAGGCCATAGCTCGGGCGCCAACCGAAAAGTCCGTTTGCCGCGGCGGGTAGCCGAATGGAACCGGACGTGTCGGTCCCGAGGCCAATGTCCGCAAGCCCGGCAGCGACCGCGACCGCCGACCCGGAAGAGGATCCCCCAGGAATGAGGTCGGGATACAAAGGATTGATCGGCATCCCAAAATGCAGGTTGTTGCCGATCAGGGAATAAGCGAGTTCGTCGGTATGGGTCTTGCCGGCAAATATCCCACCGAGATCGAGCAAGCGGCGCACGAGTGGCGCCGTCTGTTCCTTGATGCCGGAGGCTGCGAGAAGATACGGGTTTCCGGCCCCCGTGGGATAGCCCTCAACGTCGAACAAGTCCTTCACACCAAGCCGCAAGCCTTCCAATGGCCCCGTTCCAGCGTTCGCAACGGGCGCCTGCGGATAGGGGAGAAATGCATTGGTGCGATGCTGCATGGATCAGATCTTCAAATGCTGGAGCACGCGTTCGCGCGTGCCGGGGCCGTTGTGATCCTGATCGTCGATGGCGCCAAGCTTCAGCACAGCCCAACGATCAGCGATTGAGAGCGCGAAATCGAGATTCTGTTCCACCAGAATGATGGTCGTTCCGTTTTCATCTCGCTCATGGGCGAGCACCTCGCCAATCTTCGAGACGACCGAGGGCTGCAAACCCTCAGATATCTCGTCGATGAAGAGCAGGCTGGGCTTGAGCATCAGCGCGCGAGAGAGGATCAGCATCTTCTGTTCACCACCCGACAGCGTTCCGGCCTTTTGCTGCATCCTGTCCCGCAGAAAGGGGAAGTAGGTAAATACACGCTCAAGCGCCGGCTTGAGCTCCCGGTCGGTTTTGAGCGCCAGTCGCAAGTTGTCACGGATCGAAAGATCCTGAAATAACGGCTGCTCCTGCGGTGCATAACCGATCCCGGCTGCGATCAGTTCGGCAGTGCTTCGCCCATTGATCAGCTTGCCGTCGACACTCACCTCGCCGTCGGTTGGTCTAATCAGGCCCAAAATCGACTTAAGAAGCGTCGTCTTTCCCATCCCGTTCTTGCCCATGAGGGCGAAGATTTCACCTGCTTGGATCGAGAGCGTGACGCCGTTGACGATGCTCACGGTTCCGTAGCCGCTGCGCAGGCCCAAGAGTTCGAGTTTGACGATCTCACGCATGGGCGCCTCCCGAGTAAATGGTACGAACGGTCTCCGACTGCACAACGTCTTCGACCGTGCCATCGAGAACCAGCTTGCCCTGGTGCAGAACCACAATCCGGCTCGAAATTTCGCGGACGAAGTCGAGGTCGTGTTCGACGAGGATTGCAGCGAAGCCCAGGTCCGCTGTCAGGCGTTTGAGGACCACACCGATGGTCATGCGTTCTGCCTTGCTGAGGCCGGCCGTCGGTTCATCCAGCAGAATGAGACGCGGCTCCAGGGCTACGACCATGGCCAGTTCCAGCGCCTGGCGCTGTCCGTGAGACAGGAGGGACACATGCCGGTCTGCCATGTCGGTCAACCCGGTCAGACGCAGGATTTCGATCGCTGCGGGGGGAAGGTCGATTGCATCAGGGCTTTGCGTCAATGCAGGTCTCTCGTGGCGCATTCGCACCATGCGCAGGCATTCGGCCACAGTCATGCTGTCGAAGACGCTCGCCACCTGAAACTTGCGCCCTACGCCGAGCGCCACGACTTTCTGCGGTGGCAGACCGGCAATATCCCTGCCCCCAATTTCGACGCGACCTTCGATCGCTTCCGTCCCATCGGAAAGGCAGCGCATGAGCGTCGTTTTGCCTGCCCCATTTGGACCAACCACACTGACAAGCTCGCCTGGGCGAATTGTAAAGTCGATGCCCTTCAGCACGGAGAGTGCGCCAAAGGATTTGCCAAGCCCCGTCACCGAAACAACGGGGGCACACAAGGCCATCGCATCCACGCGGGTCGCTGACGGCAGGGCATCAAGACGACGTTTGCGTCCACCTTGTGCGAAACGCGCCGTCACAAGAGAGGCCAGGCCACCCGGCAACAGGATGATCATTACCACGAACAAGCCCCCGACGACGAGTTGCCACAGGAATGGCAGCTCGCCGGACAAATTGGCGCTCAGATAGTCGATGCCAATGGCGCCCAGCAGGGGGCCGAAGATCGTGCCGCGACCACCGAGAGCCGTCCAGACGACCAGTTCCGTGCCGAACACGAAACCGCTGTTTTCAGGGGCCACGACACCGGAGGCATTGGCGAAGAGAAAGCCTGCCAGCCCCGCCACGCCAGCGAGAACAGCCATCAGGGCGATCTTGATCCGGGCCGGGCTGATCCCGAGATAGGCGACACGCGTCTCGTTGTCGCGGATGGCAACCAGCAGACGACCGGCATCCGAGCGCACGAACACGAAAGCGACCACGGCAAGCACGAGGAGACAGACCCCCGTCAGCCGGAAGAAGCCCGGAAGCCCGAGCGGCAGTGTCTGGTAACCGACCATACCACTCGACGAGCCGGTCCATATGCCACCGGAATAGATGAGTTGGGTAATGACAATCGGCACCACGAGGGAAATCACGGTCGCATAGAGAGGCGTCGAGCCGTGGTAGAAGGACAACCAACCAACGGCGAGGCCCAGCACGAGCGGAACGAGAATAGCAGCCACGAGCGCCAGCACAAAGAGGGAGGGGCTCGCGCCGATATGGGTCAGGACCATGGCGGTAGCATAGGCCCCGACACCGAAGAAGGCTGCCTGGCCGAATGTCAGGATACCGGTGTAGCCCCAGAGCAGATCGACGGTTACCGCGAGCATCGCGTAGATCATAGACCGTGCAAGCACGTTGAGGCTGAAGCGATCAAGGACCAGAGGCCCGAAGATGACGAGCAACAATGCGCTAAGTGCGAGGGCTGCCATCAGCGCCAGCCGGATTTTGTGTTTGTCAGGCACGGGCAAATCCCTTCGGACGAATGCGCAGCACGATGGCGCAGAGCAAAGCGACGGTGATTCCGCCAAGGACAGGGCTTAAGAATATGGAGACGAGCACCTGCGCTGCCCCGAAAAGCAGGCAAGCGGCGGCAAGCGCTCCAAAGGACGTGCCAGCGACCATGACCAGCATGAAGGCACCCGTCAGCCAGGCAACCCCCATGTTGGGATCAACGCTGGTCAACGGCGCCAAAAGCACGCCCGCCAGTGCTGCGAGCCCCGTCCCGATCATGAAGGTCACCAATCGGATCCTGGTCGTGTCCATGCCAAGTGCGCGCGCCAAGTTCTCGTTCATGATGACGGCTTGGGCCGAAAGGCCGAGCCGGGTCCCCTCGAGCAGAAAAGCAAAGCCGAGGCCGATCGCAAGTGCCGCCACAACGGCAAACAGGCGGTAGAGCGAATAGCTCGTGCCGAGGACGTCGAGCGTCCCTGGCAGCAGAGCCGGCGTGAAATGCACGTCGCGTCCGAACCAGAGAGTGATCAGCTGCCCGACAACGATCCCTAAGCCCCATGTGGCCAGGATGGCATCCAAGGGACGACGGTAGAGTGGGCGGACGATAAAGCGTTCGGCCAAGGCTCCGAGAACGGCGCCGGACAAAAAGGCCAGGACGGCGCCCAACCAAGGGTTCAAGCCCAATTGATTGGCCACGACCGCGCAGTAAGCTCCGATCGTCAGCCATGCCCCATGGGCAAAGTTGATGATCTTCAGCACACCGAAAATGGTCAGCAGGCCGGATGCGACGATGAAGAGGATCGCCGCCGTACTGATGATGTCGAGGAAAAGTGTCATGCATGTCATCCCAGGATCGAAGGTGGGGCTTTCGCCCCACCTTGCCAGCAATCAGAGGTTCGGGCACTGCTCGCCGGGATCAACGTCCTTGTAGCTGTCGACCACCTTGACGCTGCCATCATCCTGAACCTGGCCCAGATACATGGTCAGCGGCGCGTGATGCTGCTTGCTCATGGAAATGGTGCCGCGCGGACCGGTAAAGGAGACACCCGGCAGCGCTTCCAGCACGGACGCCGTTTCGGTCGAACCGGCTTTTTCGACCGCTGCCTTGTAAAGATAGATCGCTTCGTATTGGGGTACTGAAAGGTCATTCGGGGTGCGAAGATCGGAGCCGAACTTCTTTTCCATGGCCGCCAGGAAGGCCTTGTTCTCCGAGCTGTCGATGCTGGTGACATAGGATGCGGAAAGGAAGATGCCGCTCGCTTCGGCTCCCATGCTCTTTGCAGTGCCTTCGTCAACGGCCAGGTTGCCATAGGGCAGACTGACGCCGGAGGAGCGAAGCTGCTTGGTCAGCGTCACGTTGGGCGCGCCGCCGGCGGTCGAGGTAATGATGGCATCGGCACCGGAGGCCTTGAGCTTGGAGATGACGGCCGTCCAGTCACTGCCGTCCATCGGCAGATATTCTTCGCCGACGACCGATGCACCGGATTTCTCGATATAGGCGCGGGCGAATTCCAGCATGCCCCGACCGAAGGCGTAATCGGAACCGATCAGGAAGAACTTGCTTGCGCCCTGCTTACCAGTGAAATTGTCGACCAGAGGCGGCACCTGCTGTTCCGGCACCCAAGCGTTGACGTAGAGATTGGGATTGCACGACTTGCCCTCGTAGAATGAGGTGTAGATGTACGGCACATCACCCTTGGTGACGATCGGCAGGCCGGCGTTGCGTGCGGCGCTGGTTTCCATCGAGATGAGGACGTCCACCTCCTTCTGGAAAACCAGACTATCGAACGCCTTCTGCGCGCCGGCAGCGCCAGACGCATCGTCGGCGATTTCAAGTTCGAGTGGCCGGCCGAGGACGCCGCCATTGGCATTGATTTCCTCGACTGCCAGTTCGGCGGCCTGAACGACCGAAGGCGCGACGACGCTGTTGGCACCGGACAGCCCGACCGGGACGCCGATCTTGATCGGATCTGCTGCGTAAGACGCCGTTGCGAAAGCGACGGAGGCGAGAGCGAGCATCATGGTTCTGCGTATCATTGTGTTCCCCTTTTTCTTTGGTGGTCGTAGTTTCGCACTCAGCGATAGACATCCGTCCGGCGGTCGCCGAGCAGATGATTGAAACTGTTGAGGGCGCGGCTGCGCGGCGCACTCGACAGGTCGATTTGGGCAAGCAGGATCTCTTCGCGGTCTGCGCTGGCCGGGCCGACAAGCGGCCAGCCTTCCGGCCCGACAATCAGGCTCCGCCCGATGAAGGGCTGGCCACGCTCGGTGCCGATACGGTCCGCGCAGACGATGTGAACGCCATTGGAATGGGCTGCCGCCTTCGTCAGGATGTTCGACATCGTGTCGGTATGGCTTTCCGAGCCGGGCATGGGAACCCAGTTGGTCGGCACGCAGATGAGCTCGGCACCATTGAGCGCGAGCTGGCGGAATACTTCCGGGAACCACCCATCGTAGCAGATCGCGATTCCAACCTTGCCGATCCCAACATCGAAGACCGGCAGCCCCAGATTGCCCGGCGCAAAATAACGGTTCTCCTCGTTCCATAGATGGAGCTTGCGATACTTGCCCAGATAGCCTTCCGGCCCGGTGAGGATCGCGGAATTGTAAAAGATGTCGCCATCGCGCTCAGCCAGACCGCACACGATATGAACGACGAGATCACGGGAAAGCGAAGAAAGAAAAGCTGCGCTTGGGCCGCCGGGAACCGCTTCCGCAAGGGTGGAAAGCTCGGTCGTGTTTTGGAAAACGTAGCCGGTATCGGCCAGTTCCGGAAGGACGACCAGATCGGCGCCTTCGCTCACCGCTCGACGAACCATCCTATCGATGGCAGCAAGATTGAAAGCTCGATCGCCAATGCGCGGCTCGAACTGGATCGCTGCCACTGTCAATTTTCGTGACGTCAGAACCGGATCGGTCAAGTCATTCTCCAAACGCAAAAAACCTCCGGCACGGAACTCAATCCGTGAACCAGAGGCTGCTTAGCCATGATGTTAAAGCGGCAACCTTGCCGCAGAGCAATCTTGCTCGCCGGCAAAGCTTCCATGGAAGCGAACGCAAGTCAAGACGCAAAATTGAGCAGATTTGGGCGCTGTCCAAACCTTGGGCACAGGGGCCCTACGGGCCCTAAGCGATACCGGGTTAAGTCTCGGTCGTCTTGTGCCCCGTCGAACCCGGCAGAGGCAGACCGAAGCTGCGCATGGTTTCATGTGCGGCAACGATCGATTCGGCGACCTGGGCCATGGGAACGCGCTTCGCAGTCGCCTGATCACGCAACAACTTGTAGGCGGTATCCTCATCTAGACCGTTCATCGCGCGCAATGCCGCGACGGCCTTCTCCACGAGCCGGCGTCCCTTCAAAGTCTCCTCGAGTTTCTGCACCTTTGCGACCAAGCGCTTCTCATAGCTGTGACGATAGCGAGCCAAGGCAAACTGGGTGAGGATCCCCAGCGGTCGCAATGGTTTGGAAATGACGCCATGAGCGTCCAGCTCTATGATCGCCTGCAATGCCGTGGGACTTTCATAGGTCAGGATCGCGATGATCGCCGGCTGCTGTGCCTCGCTGATTTGGACCGCGTGCTCGACAGACGTATCCTCTATATGCAGGAACAGGGTATCGATGTCAGGCGGCAGGCTTGCAGGCAGGGGCCAGATTGCCCGCACCTCGCACCCGAGTCGGCGAAGATGGGAGACCAAAACATCGCCGTCTTCGTCACGCGGATGCACAACCAAAACGCGAGCTCGCCGTAGATCTTGAATGATCCTGTTGGGGCCTGCCATCTCAAACCTCCAACCATGCATCTTCGAAGCGGGACGCCGTGAGATAAGGATCGGGCCTGATCGGGCCGGGTGCCTGCCAGGCGATATCGAACAACCCGTCCTCGCGGGCAATGCCGATCCGCGGATGCAGCCAGAGGTGTCGTGTATCGCTGTCGAAACTGACACGACCTTCCGGGGCCATGAAGTCCTCCATCAGGACCTCTTCGGAAATGCGGTGTGTCTCAAGCGAGCCGGCGCGTTTGAGCGCCCGCGCAAAAAGGTGGACCTGCGTGTAAGCCGGCTGCGACCAAACGCTGGTGGTCACGTCGCTGCCGAAGCGGCTCTTATAGGCCTCGACGAAACGAGTGTTTGCCTCGCCTTCAACTGTCTGGAAGTAGGTCGCGGACAGAATGTGCCCGGTGCAGAGGTTCGCACCAATCTCGCGGATCTCGGTCTCGGCCATGGTCAGACTGGCGATCGGTGTGCGACGGCGGTCGAATCCCGCCTCGGCATACATCCGATAGAACTGCTGGGCGGGCCTGCCGATCACGGTCGAGAAAATCGCATCCGGCTTCAGTCGCGTGATGTCCGAGAGCACCTGTTGCAGAAAGTCGTCGCCGGCATGCAGCGGAATGTAGCGTTCACCGACAACCTGCCCACCCTTGGATTCGACGATGTCGCGCATCACCCGGTTGGATTCGCGAGGATAGATATAATCGACACCGACGAAATAGATGCGCTGGCCGTAATTGCGCAAAAGAAATTCCGCCAACGCAAAGGTGTTCTGGTTCAACGTGGCGCCCGTATAGACAACGTTTTCCGAATACTCGAAGCCTTCATACATCGAGGGATAGAACAGCAGGCCATTGTGACGCTCGACAATCGGAAGCACCGCCTTGCGGCTCGCCGACGTGGAGCAGCCGAAGATGATGTTGACATCGTCCTCTGCCAGAAGACGGCGGGCGAGACTGCGATAGGCACTGTTGTCTCCACCGGGATCGTAGGCGATTGGCTGTATCGGCCGTCCAAGCACGCCCCCCGCAGCATTGATTTCTTCAACCGCCAATGCAGTTCCCAGAAAATGCTCCGTCTCGGTCACCGTCGTGACACCGCTGCGGGAAAAGAGGACGCCCACGCGCCATTCGCTGTTTGACATATCCAAGCCCCCACCCGGTTCACTGGTCGTGACACCTATAGAGCGGAGCGCTCTTGCGATTTCAAGCAGCGGTATCGCTTCGGCGCGTTCGTTGGTCTTGTACAGGCTTTGCTGGCTTCAAAAGAACGACCACCGGTCGTGGATGCCGGACGGCGTCAAAGTCGCGCGGCGCCATCCCGGCTGCGCACAGCACGACTACGGGATATGAGGCGCCTACGAGACTGGCGCGGCATCGTAGCTGTGCCCGCTTTCGGGCGGGGGCGATAATGACATCTATGACTGATATGCAGGCGCAAAGCTGTCTGCGCGGTCCGACCGCCTCATTGCTTTTTGACGACCCCTAGCGGAAATGATTGCCGCTCTCCCGCCATGTTGACGTCGCCCCAAAGCTAGGGCACGCAGATGGCATCCAATGGTCGCTCGCGACAGAAAAACATAGGGAATTCAAAGGCGCCTTTTCTAACCCTTTGAAATGATGTGAGACTCCAGGTTCTCCAGGCAGGCCATTTTAGGTCGGTTTTCCGCGTAAATTCGGCGGCTGTTCCTCACAGAAAAAAGCGACGCCTTCTCAACAACTTGAGGAATCCCGGCTGCCGTTCTTCAGTCCATCCGTCGTTCCGAAACGGGTCTCGCGAAAATTGTCTGGGGACCCCAAGTGACGTCCGCGAACGGGCCGAAAGCGGACGGTCCGTCGTTGGCGAGACGGACGGTGACACAGGACATCGATGAGAAGGGCGCAATAGTCTGAGTTCGGCCGAACAAAACGAAGGCAGCGAATGGATGAGACGAAAAGCTGCGATGGGTAAAGGCTCGCCGCCTCCGACCTTGACGATTTCAGGCGGAGTTGATTGCCGTTCTGCCCGTATCTTCAAGCTTCGGCATCAGGGATCTCTTTTGGCAAAACCTCCTTCGGAACAGATGGGTCCCCCTCGGAGCGATCACGGTGCAAGGCAGCTCTCGCCAGCAAAATCAGAGTGATCGGCGTGGTCATCGTGACGAAGATGCCGATGAGGATCTCATGCAGGACGGCGCGGGAGCCGGCGATCGAGAAGTAGATGATCGAGGCCAGCATGATTGCCCCGACACCCCAGCTCGTCCCGAGCGTCGGGGCGTGGATGCGTTCGTAGAAGGTCGGCAGGCGCAAAAGACCGATCGCGCCGAGGAGGGTCAGTCCCGAGCCTATCAGCAGCAGGGCTGAGACGAGGATGACGACCCAGATCGGGAGGTCGGCGAGAGGCATGCTCATTCGATCACCTCCCCGCGCATGAGGAACTTCGCCAGCGCAACCGTCGAGACAAAGCCGAGAAGGCCGATGACGAGGGCCGCCTCGAAATAGACGGTGCGTCCACTGCCGATCCCGAAGGTGACGAGCAGCAGCATGGCGATGATATAGGACGCGTCGAGCGCGACGATACGGTCCTGGGCCCGCGGCCCGATGAAGATGCGCACGACCACAAGCATCATCGACAACGCCAGTAGGACCTTGGCGATAGAAACCGCAGTGAAGAGGATGATGATGCTCATTCGATGATCTCCAGCAGCAGGCTTTCATAGCGGTCCTTGATATTCGTCACCCATGCGTCTTCGTCGATCAGGTCGAGCACGTGGATGAGCACCGTCTTCCGGCGGCCGTCATAGGCAAGCCAGGCGGAACCCGGCGTGCTGGTCAGGATGACGGCCATGACGGCCAGTGCCGTCGGATGCTCGATGCGCAACGGTATGGAGATGAAGCCGGAGGTGTGTTTCTGGCGTTTGCCGCGCAGAATGAGCAGCGCTACTGCGAGGTTGGACCTGATGATGTCGACGAAGACCCGCAACAACAGCTTGGGGATCAAATACCACTTCTTCATCACCGGTTTGCCGGGCCGGAGTGAGGCCATGGCCCACCCGCCGAAGGTCGCGACGACAGCGCCGAGGATGAGATGACCGAGGTTGAAGTCGTTGAGCAACAGCCACATCAGGAGCAGCGAAAGGCTCAATAGCGGATAGGGGATCATGGCGCCCCTCCCTCAATCTCGTTTCCGGATGATGCGAGGCCATACACGACTCGCGCATTGCTGACCGCATCGACATAGGCCTCGGGATTGGAGAGCGTCCTGATCGTCGTGTCCATGTAGGTCATGGCCGGACCGGCCAGAATGGTCAGGGCAAGCGTCAGTGACAGGAGCATCATCACCGGCACGAGTTCTATAACGAGAACCCGGGGCACGGCACCTTCTATCGAACCCCAGAAGGCGCGGATGCCGGCACGAGTCATGGAGATCAGGGCGGCAAGACCCGAGAGAATGACGAGAACGATTAATGCCCAGACCGAAAAATCCGGCGTGGTACCTATCGAGCCCGTCCCCATCATGGCCGACAGCATGGCGAATTTCGAGATGAAGCCCGACAGAGGCGGCAAACCGGAAAGCAGGATGCCGCAGGCGGCAAAACAGATGCCGAGGATAGCCATCGTGCCGGGCATGGTGGTGCCGCCGCCGTCTTCGATATCAGCTTCCTCCCCGTCGCCATAGGCTTCCATGGTGACGGCAAGCACGTTGGCACCGGCATCCTGTCCACGCTCCACCAGTTCGATCAGCATGAAAAAGGCACTGATCGTCAGGGTGGAACTGGCGAGATAAAGCAGCGCGCCGGAAGAGACGACGCCGTCATTGATGCCGAGGGCCATGAGCAGCGTGCCTGAGGAAACGAGCACCGAATAGCCCGCGAGCCGCCCAAGCGCTTGGGATGCGAGCACACCGATCGTGCCAAAAATCAGGGTGGCCATTCCACCGACCAGAAGCACCTCTGCTCCGAATCCGGCGGATGGACCATCGCCGAAAAGAAGCATTGTGAGGCGCAGGATGACATAGATGCCGACCTTGCTGAGGATGGCGAACATGCCGGCCACGGGTGCCGAGGCCGCGCTGTAGGCGGTGGGCAGCCAGAAGCAGAGCGGCCACATGCCGACCTTGATGAAGAAGGCCACGCCGAGCACCGCAGCACCGGCCTCCATCAGGATCAGCCGATCGGGTTCCATCTCCGGCATGCGCAGGGCAAGATCCGCCATGTTGAGCGTACCAGCGGTGCCGTAGATCAGGCTCACTCCGATAAGAAAGAAAAGTGCGGCGACCAGATTGACGGCGATGTAGTGAAGTCCCGACTTCACCCTGAGTGTACCGGTGCCATGCAGCAAAAGGCCGTAGGAGGCGGCGAGCATTACCTCGAAAAAGACGAAGAGGTTGAAGAGGTCGCCGGTGAGCAGGGCACCGTTGACGCCGACAAGGAGCAGTTGAAATAGGCTGTGAAAATGCGCTCCGACCGCATGCCATTTGGCCAGGGAGAAGACCAGAGCTGCTATCGCGAGAATAGCGGCGAGGAGCAGCATCATCGCCGAGAGGCCGTCGATGACGAGCACGATGCCGAAGGGAGCAGCCCAGTTGCCGAGGAGATAAACGTTGTCGAAGCTGTTCGGGCCGCTCTCGACCATGAACAGAATGATGGCGTTCGACAGCAGAAGCACAACCGAGGCGAGGCTTACCAGGGCCTTGGCTGTCCGGTCGCGCTCGTCGATGAACAGGAGAAGAGCGGCTGTCATCATCGGCAGCAGGATCGGCGTGACGATGAGGTGTTGGCTCCAGCTGGACATTATTCGTTCCTCCCATCGACATGGTCGCTGCCCGTGAGGCCGCCAGAGGCGAGAAGCACGACGAGGAACAGTGCGGTGGTGGCGAAGCCGATGACGATCGCGGTCAGGACAAGCGCCTGAGGCACGGGGTCGCTGAGGCTCGTCGAAATCACTCCGTCCTCAAGGATGGGCGGCATGTTGCTCTTCACGCCGCCGACGCCGAAGATGAACAGATTGACCGCGTAGGACAGGAGCGACAAACCAATGATCACCTGATAGGTACGCGGCCGCAGGATCAGCCAGACGCCGCAGGTGGTCATCATGCCGATGGCGAGGGACAGAGCCATTTCCATCAGCGTTTCTCTCCCTTGGCTTCGAGTGCCCGCAGGCGATTGATGCGGATAGACTGGTGCGCCAGCGCCACGAGAATGAGAACCGTCGCACCGACGACCAATGCAAACACACCGAGGTCGAACAGCAATGCCGTTGCCGCCGGGACCTTGCCGATCAGCGGGATATCCAGATAGCGGAAGTGCGATGTGAGGAAGGGATAGCCGAGAAGCCAGGCACCGATGCCGGTCGCGGTGGCCGTCAGGATGCCGGCCCCCATCCAGCGGAGCGGCAGGATACGGATACGATCTTCCGCCCAACGGGTGCCGCCGGCTAGGTATTGCAGCAGGAAGGCAATCGACAGAGTGAGGCCGGCCGAGAAGCCGCCGCCCGGCATGTCGTGCCCGCGCATGAACAGGTAGACCGCAAAAGTGATGATCACGGGAAAGAGCCATTGCATGAGCACCGAGGGCACCAACAGGTAGTCGCGGACCATGTCGCCCGGCGAGCGTTCGGGCTGGTCTTTGTCAAAACGGTTCTGGGCCACCTGCTGCTCGGGTAGTTCCATGCTGTCTTCCGCCGGACGGAAGCGGCGCAGCAGGCCGTAGACCGTGAGGCCGACGATCCCGAGTACAGCGATTTCCCCGAGCGTATCGAAGGCGCGAAAATCGACGAGGATAACGTTGACCACATTGCGGCCGCCGCCTCCACTATACGCATTCTGCAGGAAGTAGTTGGCGATCGCATCCGGGACCGGCATTGTCATGACCGTGAAGGCCACCACCGACATGCCGACCCCGCACAGTATGGCGAGCGCCAGATCGCGGAAGCGGCGGAAACGGCTTTGCAAGGTCATCACATCACCCATGTCGGGACTACGCTTGGGTAGCCAGCGCAGGCCGAGCAGGATGAGCACCGTGGTGACGATTTCGACCAGCAACTGGGTGATGGCAAGGTCCGGCGCGGACAGCCAGATGAAGGTCATGCAGACAATGAGGCCGACACCGCCCAGCATGATGAGGGCCGCGAGGCGATGGTATTTGGCGGAGACCGCCGCGCCGATCGCCAGCGCCATGCCGATCGCCCAAAACAGGCCGAAGGCTGGGTCGATGGCCGAGAAGGCGATCGGCCGGCGTTCGAAACCCGACAGGTAGAGCGGCAAGGTGGCAGCGACGAAGCCGGCGACGACGATCCATCGCAATTGCGGCTGAAGGTTTCGCGTGCCGAGCTTAGCCTCTGCCAAACGGGCCCAGCGCCAGGATACCGTCACCAGCACGCGCTCGAACAGTCGCTGACCGCGCAGGCGTCGGAAATAGGGCGGACCGTCCTCGCAACGCGCGAGATAGTTGCGCATCAAGACATAGAGGAGGAAGCCTCCGACCAGGGCGATCAGGCTCATCACCAACGGAATGTTGACGCCGTGCCAGAGACTGAGGCTGTATTCCGGCGCACGGTTACCGAGCACGCTTTCGACCGCCGTCTGCAGGAAGGGACCGATGGAAATCGCAGGAACGATCCCGACGACGAGGCAGACGACCACGAGAATCTCGATTGGGACGCGCATCCAACGTGGCGGCTCGTGCGGCGTCTCCTTTGGCAGTCCGACCGGTGGCGGGCCGAAGAAGACCGTATGGATGAAGCGCAGCGAATAGACGACGCTGAAGATGCCGGCGAGGGTAGCCACATAGGGCAGGATCACGTCGAGCCAGGAATTAGCATGAGTCTCGACGGCTTCGGCGAAGAACATTTCCTTGGAGAGGAAGCCGTTGAGCAGCGGAACTCCGGCCATGGCAGCGCTCGCAACCATGGCAAGCGTCGCCGTTGCCGGCATGAAGCGGTAAAGGCCGGACAGCCGCTGCATGTCGCGCGTGCCGGTCTCGTGGTCGATGATCCCGGCGGCCATAAAGAGCGAGGCCTTGAAGGTCGCATGATTGAGCATGTGGAAGATCGCCGCCACCGTGGAGAGCGGGCTGCCGAGGCTCAGAAGGGTGGTGATCAGGCCGAGATGGCTGATGGTCGAATAGGCGAGCAACCCTTTGAGGTCGCGCTGGAACATCGCGAGGTATGCACCGAGCAGCAGCGTGGTGATCCCGGCCAGGCCGACGAGCATGAACCACTCATAGGTGCCGGAGAGCACCGGCCAGAAGCGGACGAGCAGGAAGACGCCGGCCTTCACCATGGTGGCGGAATGCAGGAAGGCCGAGACGGGTGTCGGGGCGGCCATGGCGTTCGGCAGCCAGAAATGGAAAGGGAACTGGGCACTCTTAGTGAGAGCCCCGAGCAGGATGAAGATCAACGTCGGCAGATAGAGCGGATGTTCACGGATGATCTGGCCGGAGGCGAGAATCTTGTCGAGGTCGTAACTGCCGACGATCTTGCCGAGCAACAGCATTCCGATCAGCAGGCAGAACCCGCCAATGCCGGTGATCGTCAGCGCCATGCGCGCGCCGTCCCGAGCTGCGGCACTGGTGTGCCAGTAGCTGATCAAAAGGAACGAGAAGATGCTCGTCAGTTCCCAGAAGATCGAAAGCAGGATGACGTTGCCGGAGACGATGATGCCGAGCATGGCGCCCATGAAGGCGAGCAGGAACGAGAAAAAGCGCGGGATCGGATCGTCCTTGCTCATGTAATAGCGCGCATACAAGATCACGAGCAGGCCGATCGACGTGACCAGCATGGCGAAGATCCAGGCGAAACCATCGAGCCGAAGAGAAAAATCCAAACCGAACTGCGGCAGCCACTCTGCAGTGAAGCGTTGGACGCCATTTTGCATGACGAAGGGATAGGTCGATGCGGTCAGCACCAGCGTCACCAGCGTTGTCACCCCGGCAACGAAGACCGGGAGATCGCGTGACGTCGTATTCAAGATGAAGGCCGAGGCAAGGCTTCCCAGGAACGGAAGAACAAGCAGCAGCAACAACAGGCCAGAAGCGTCCAGCGTTATCCCAAATCCAGCTCCTCTCAATGATCGTCGCCGCAGAAGATACCCGGGCTGGAAATACAAAAATTATGCCCTAAATGGACGATATTACCCTATGTAGGCAACTTCGGGCATGGATCAACCCAAAACAGACCCAGTTTTTTCGCCCGCCCTGTGTCGTGCCGCACGCGGTTATCTCGGTTGGACCCAGGAAGACCTGGCGTCCCATTCACTTGTCTCCCGCAGCACGATCCGCGACTTCGAAGGCCAGCGCCACGGCATGCATCGCTCGACGGAGGCTCAATTGCGGCTCGCCTTCGAAAAAGCCGGCCTGCGCTTTACCAATGCAGATGGTTGCCCAGGCCTTTGCTGCTGTTCTTCCGCCACGGCGTGAGGCAAGGCGGGCCCGACTGTCCGCGCCCGCCCCGATAAATCAAGCGGCCTGCTGTTCCGGCAGATTGCCTGCCAGTCGGATCTTCCGTCGTGTCCGCCAGTCGCCGAGGAAAAGCAGGATCGGCGCTGCGATGAAGACCGACGAAGATGCCGCGATGAAGATGCCGAAGACCATCGGCACTGCAAAACTCTCGACCGCACTGCCACCCCAGATCGCCATCGGCACCATCGCCAGAAAGGCCGTAGCTGATGTGTAGAGGCTTCGGGCAAGCGTTTCATTGATCGACAGGTTAATCAGATCGCGGAAAGGCATCGCCTTGTAAAGGCGCATGTTTTCACGCATGCGGTCATAGACGACGACCTTGTCGTTGACGGAATAGCCCACCAGGGTCAGGAGTGCGGCAATCGCCGTCAGGTTGAAATCAAGTCCAGTCAGCGCAAAGAAGCCGATCGTCTTCGTTACGTCGAGGATCAACGTGGCGATCGCCCCGACCGCGAATGGCCAGTCGAAGCGCACCCAGATGTAGATGAGCATGGCGAGCGATGCGAGGATGACCGAGGTCAGACCCGCCGTTGCCAATTCACCGCTGACCTTGGGACCGACCACTTCCGTGCGTTCGATCTTGGCGGAGGGATCGATTATCTGGATCGTTTCGCGAACTTTCGAGACCGCATCGGTCTGCGCCTGCTCGCCGCCAGGCTGACGCTCGAGACGCAGCATGACGTGATTGCTGTCGCCGAACTCCTGAAGGGCGACTTCCCCGAGGTTCAGGCCTTCCAAACCGGAACGCAGACCTGCCAGGTTTGCAGGATCGGTCGTCGAGAGCTCGAGCTGGATTCCACCCTTGAAATCGACGCCGTAGTTGAGCCCGGGAGTGATGAACAGGATAATCGACGAGATCGACAGGAAGGCCGAGACGGCGATGCCGAAGAGCCGGGCTTTCATGAAGTCGATCTTCGTACCGTCCTTGATCAGCTTGAAGGGCAGGAGCGGCTTGATCGTGATTGTCTTCAGCTTGTAACGGCGGGCGATGGCGACCATCGCGACACGCACGACCGAAACGGCCGTGAACATGGAAATGGCAATGCCGAGGCCCATGGTGACGGCAAAGCCGCGCACGGGACCCGAGCCGAACCAGAAGAGTAGGGCTGTCGCAATGAGGGCCGTGACATTGCTGTCGATGATCGTGGAATAGGCCTTGGCGAAGCCATGGTCGATCGCCGCAAAGGCTCCCCGTCCCTTTCCGACTTCCTCCCGGATGCGTTCGTTGATCAAGACATTCGCGTCGACCGCCAAACCGATGCCCAACACGATACCCGCAACACCGGGCAAGGTCAGCGTTGCCCCGACCAAGGTCAGACCTGCAAAGGTCAGCACGACATTCAGCGTCAACGCCAGAACCGCAAGCAGGCCCCAGGTGCCGTAGAGGGCAAGGATAAAGGCGACGACAAGACCGAAGCCTGCCATTCCAGACACGATGCCCATCTCGATCGCATCACCTCCGAGATCTGCCCCGACGGTGCGCTCTTCAATGACTGTCAGCTTGGCGGGCAGCGCGCCGGCCCTCAGAAGCGCTGACAAGGTGTTGGCCTCATCGACGGAAAACTCCCCGGAAATCTGCCCCGCCCCGCCGGTGATCGGCTCTCTGATCACAGGTGCGCTGAGCACCTTGTCATCGAGCACGATAGCGAAGGGTCGACCGACATTGTCGCGCGTGATCTGGGCGAATCGGGTTGCACCAACGCTATCGAAGCGGAACGAGACGATGGGCTGGCCGTCTTGCTGATCGAATTGCACCCGGGCATCGACCAGACGATCGCCCGCAAGCAGCACGGTTGTCTGGACCGGGTAGCTCCGGCCGCTGTCGTCCTCAAGCGCCTTCACCCCAGGCGCCCCTGGATCCCCAAGCAGATGGAAGCTCATCTTGGCGGTGGTGCCGAGGAGGGCACGCAGGCGTGATGGATCCTGTTCGCCAGGCAGTTGAACGAGAACGCGATCGGCTCCAACCCGCTGGATGGTGGGTTCTGCGACACCAATCTGGTCGACACGCTGCCGTATAACTTCGAGGCTCTGCTCGACAGCATGGCTCATCCGGGCCGTAATGCCCTGTTCTGTGGGTACCATCCGAAGCGTATCCGCGCCCGACGTGGTGACGGCCAGTTCCGGAGCGCCGGCCCCTGCGAGCGTAACGGCGGGGTTGTTGAGAACCGAAAGCGCCTCGGTTGCGGCCGCCATCTGTGCGGGATCGGCGAGTACGATCGCAATGGCATCGCCATCACGACGGACGCTGCGTGTCTGAACACGCGCTTCGACCAGGGCGGAGCGGGCCTCTTGGGAGAGGCTCTGCAGCCATTCGTCCACCAAGGCGGGACGATCAACTTCCAATACGAGATGCGACCCGCCGCGCAGGTCGAGACCCAGGGATACACGTTCGTGTGGAAGCCAGGAGGGGAGACGGGACAGGGTGGAATCGGGCAACACGTTCGGCAAAGCGACGAGCAGACCGAGCACGATGACGAGCAGATAGCCCATCACCTTCGTAAGCGAGTTCTTCATTCAAAAATCCAGCATGTTGTGACCGCAGCCATGATGGGCCGTGGCACAAACGGGTCGAGCCATCGAAGCGATGGCGGCGAAACGATCAGGCGGTTTGCTGGATGGATGGCGGTGCACGCGACCGGTATGGCAGTGGCGCGTGTGGGCGCGGACGGTCTCCGGAAACATGCAGCGTGACATGGCTGTAACGGCAGATCCACAAGGCTTGGATATCGGGCGCAAGGCAGCCGTCACCGCCTGGGGTCGGCCTGAGCTTCGGTCGCGAGGACTGCTCGGACGAAACCAGAAAGCGGGTCTCACCTCGGGCGCCAGCCGTTGCATGTCCTGCATCGGACCGCGATATGGCAGCATCAGACGAAAGCCCGGCATGGAAGCGACCGAAGACATCGCCGCCGAACAACAGAAGCAGCGACGCGAACAGGCTTGTTATGATGGCCGAGAGGTGCGTTCGGTGCCAACATGGCGACCGAGGCCTCATGTCATTGAGTTCCATGGACGTCCTTTGTCCAGAGCAATCTCATATCCTGGAAAGTTTTTCTAGCCGCGATTCAACTGATGGGCAGAACGCGCATCGCCAACGTCGGCTTCCGAGGAACAGCGTCAATCTGGAGGTTCGAAGTGAAGGCGCAAAACGGAAATGATTTCCGCAAGAGGGGCCGGGACCGGAATGTCCGGATTTGTCGAATGCGACCCGATAGCCGACATCAAAGCTGAAAAAGCCATTCCGGATGCTGCCGATCTGTAGTGAAGGCATGAAATCGATCATAGCGCGAACGAGAATATTCCGGTTTTCCGGCGGGCCGGAAGCAGGCTTTGCGCAAGAACATCCAACTCTCGCAAGACTCCAAAACGTAGCAAAAATCTCCAGCGTATGGACGCACTTCACGAAAATTGCGTAGATGTCCCTTACTAATTTTCAGGCTGGGTTCAGCGACTGAATCCGATGGTAGTCCATCGGTTGATATTGGCGCACAACTCATTCATGGTATCATAATATTCCGCTTCCAGCTCGGACGCCGACAGTTCCTTCGTACAGTTTCAAGATGAGGCAGGGGTGGCATGAAGCTTCCGATACATGGCCCATATTCTCTGACATGCGATGATGTATTGGGCGTTGATGAACTTTACGAAGCTTACGGAAAGCTGATCGGACATGGATACGTGGTTCATGACCACAATTCTCGCGATCATGTCGGTGAATTCGAGAACATTTCTGCTCTCGAAGCTTGTGCAACGCGGTTTCAAGGCGGCTCGCGTCGTTTTGACATGTCCGTCAATCACCATGGCCTTGATCTGGTCATTTTGTCATTCGGACTATCCGGACAAGCCTTGCTGTACCAGCAAAATGGCGTGGAATGCGTTGCAAGAAATGGCAGCGCAATCCTGCATACGACCGACGCACCTTTGCAAGCGCAAGTGGATCGCCTCGGCGAGATCATGGCAGTCGCCCTTCCCCGCGAAAAACTCAGCTCCATCATCGGCGACAAGGATGCGCTGACACCGCGCGTCCTGCCTGCCAACAGCGCGGCGTTCTCCCTCTTTGCAGGGCATGCACGAACCTTCCTGTCACTGGGTATTGCGCCTGATATAGGCCTTGCTCAGCTTGTGGGTGATCAACTCTGCGATTTGGCTGCGCTTGCGCTCGGCGTAAACAGCCGCGGAAGGGAAAAGGTCATGAGCGCAGAGACCTTGAATGACGTCCGCTACAACAAGGCGATCAACTATATAACACGCCATGCCTCCGATCAGATGCTTAGCGAAAAGGAAATTGCCCGTCAGCTCGGTCTGTCGACCTCGTCCGTTCGCCAGATATTCGCCCGCAAACAGACCACTCCGGCGCGGATCATTCGTACGGTACGCGTTGAGATGGCTGCGAGACTCTTGCTGGACAGCAAGCACAGATCCTCCAAAATCGTGTCCTTGGCATTCGATTGCGGGTTCCAGAGCGTCTCCGCCTTTTACGAGGCCTTTCGCGACCACTACGGCATGCAACCAAGCGAATTCAGGGCCTCCGTTCGACAAACTCAGGACTGACAGAATCCGGATTCGTTTTTGATGAAATCCGCACGCCAAGATCGCCGCTCAATGCTAGCGAATGAGAGATATGCGCTCGCTGCTCGAAGCTGCCTTGGGGTTTGGCATGGAAGGAAGAACAACAAGGGTTGTTGCATTTGCCAAACGTCCGGCATGGCAAGACTTGCTAAGCCTGATAATTGTCGTCGCAGTCTTGTGCCTGGGCGCTCCATTGCGTGGTGAGGCTGCCGAACGAACGCTTCTTCCGGCGAACCATGGTCCGGTCATCGTCGTTCTCGACGCTTCAGGCAGCATGGCTGCCGCACTTGGCAAGGAAACGCGGCTTGATGCCGCCCGGCGCATTCTTCTCGACACACTGTCACTCTTTCCGGCCGACCGTCAGGTGGGATTGGTCGCGTACGGCCACCGCAGGAAAAGCGATTGCCGCGACATCGAGACGCTCCAAAATCTCGGGCCGGTGGACATCTCCGGCATTCGCGTGGCGTTATCCTCCCTTCGCGCCAAGGGCAAGACGCCGCTTTCTGGTGCACTGCGCCATGGGGCGCAGCTTCTGCCGCAGGGCGGTGGAACGATCATGCTGGTCAGCGACGGACTGGAAACCTGCCATGAGGATCCCTGCGCGGTGGCTGCCGCACTTCGCAAGGCGAATGCAGCCCTGGTCATAAATGTCGTCGGTTTTGGCCTGGCGAAGGGCGAGATGAAAGGGCTGGCCTGTATTGCCGAGCAGGGCGGCGGACGGGCCATCGAGACAAGCAACGCCAATAATCTCAAGCAGGCGCTTGAGACCCTGACAGGGCCGGAGACCACGGATGGCGCTGTCACGGACAAATCATCGGCCGAGCACGAACAGAAACCGGTCGATCCGCCACCTTTGACGCCGAAGCCTGTGCTCTTGCGGGCGATGGTCGGAAACAATGCCGTCCCCGGCGCTATTCTCTTCACAGTCGTAAAGGCAGGTGGCGAGATAGCCTATTCCGGAAAGGGAACCGAGGTTACGCCCAGCCTTGTTCCCGGCAGCTACACGGTCCGCCTTTCATCCGGAAACGTCCAGGCGGAGAAGGCGCTGACAGTGACGGGGGGTGTGGACGAACACCATGATATTCCGCTTGATGCCAGCCTCGTTCGCATCTCTTTGATCGCGGCCAAGGGGCTTGAGATTGCCGATACGGATATAAAGGGTGATCCCGCGTGGACGCTGGTGCCGAAGGACGGACAAGCACCCGCCGTGCTGGATGCCGTGATCGCGCCGGAAACGCTTCTGGCTCCCGGCCGCTATGAGGTGTTGGCGTCGATCGGAGAGTTCAGGACTTCGACGACAATCAATGCGGTCGCAGGAAAGGATGTGCAGAAGGTTGCAGATCTTAAGCTCGGCAAGATCAAACTCGAGGCGGGTCTGCCTGGGGTGGACGCGGTGATTGATAGCGGCACGGGCCTCTCATGGACGCTAGCCAGCCAGGCCGGGATTCCTGACAGGACGGCCGAGTCCATCCCCCGTCCGACATTCCTCGTTCCGGCTGGCAGCTACACGGCACGGCTGACCATTGCAGGCGCGGTCATTGACATGCCGGTTCAGGCAGAGGCCGGTGCCACCAAGGTTGCCCGCCTTGATCTTCCCTCCGCAGAGCTTGCGCTGGAGGGCAGCCTCGGCCCCGGCGTACCGGGCTTCACGGACTGGCGCGATGCCACATGGACTGTAAAGCCAGTGCGGCTCATCGGCGATGCGAAGGCAGGTGCGGCGCTGGAAGGCAAGGCCGAGGCTTTACCTCGCCTGACCCTTCTTCCGGGTGAGTGGGACGTGACCCTGATCTCCGGGCAGGCTCAGGCGACGCGGACGCTTTTCCTGCCGCCGGGCGCGAAAATACAAGAACGCATCGAACTGTCTGCCGCCCGCCTGGCGATTTCTGCCGCCCCGGATGCTGGAGCGCTGCCGCCGGTGAATGTGCTGATTTCGATCTTCGCCGCGCAGGCTGATGGCGGTTTTGCGGAAAAACCGGTCGTGGAGGTTGGCACATCACGCGATTATTCCCTCATCCTGCCTGCTGGCCGATACCGTCTTGCTGCCGCCGACGAGCAGGGGCGCAAGGGAACAGCAACGCTCGACCTTCCACAAGGTCAGTCCCTCAAGACCGGGATTACCCTGAAATGACGATCCATCGCCGCACCTTGAGCCTGCTTTGAAGACACACCACGGGCATCCTGTCCCCTCATTCCTCGCGGCCAGCAAAACCTGGAGACATCGCATGAAACGCCTGCTCGTGATCCTGTCCTCATTTTTCATATGCGGCATTGCTATGGCCGAGCCCAAGGCGCCGGTTCCTCCGCCGTGGAAACTAACGAAGAACCTGAATATAGTGCCTGATATGAGCGAACCTGGGTTGGCCTTGGAGGGCAGTGAATTCTTTACCCAGATGTATTCGTACACCATGTTCGCCTATGATTGGTTCAATCAGGCGAACGAGAGCTTCATCTCGCTCGAAGACAAAGTTGAAGCCCTGGAGAATGAAGTTTCCGACCTCAAGCAACGCGTGGCTCAGCTGGAAGCGGCCCAGCCCGGCGGCAAGCCTGCGCCCGATCCGCGAATTGACGACTTGATCGCCCGGGTGGAAGCGCTTGAGAAGGCCAAGGGGGAAACCAAAGCACCCTTCAAGGTGATCAGCGCCTCTGGCAAGCCCCTCTTTGAGGTGGATGCCTATGGCAACAGCGTGTTTCAGGGCGCGACCGGGCAGGGCCTGATCCATATTAGCTTTGTTGGCAACGGGGCGGCGATTGCGGCGATCAGCCCGGATGGCGGTTTCGCGTCCAGTATCGGAGAGAGCGGTGGTATGCTGCAAGTGCAGAGTGCCGATGCCAAGACAAGTGCGTACGTGGTCGCCAGCGACAAGGCGGGCCTGCATATAAAGGCCGGAGACCGCACCACCGATCTCGCCGCGGATGACGATCTCTTCGGCCTGAAGCTCAGCCAGGGCGAGAAGCCTGCCGCTTCGCTCGGCACCCTGCCTGGCAAGGGCGTGGCCCTGCGTCTGTTCAACGATGCCGCCGAGCAAGTGGTGTCCGCCGGCGCCAATCCGGCCAAGGGCGATGCCGGTATTGTGAGCGTTGGCACCGGCGACAAGACTGCAGCCTGGATTTCAAGTGAGGCTGATGGATCGGGCCTTGCACAGGTATTTGCGCCCGATGGCACCGGCGCTGCAGCCCTGGTCGGCAAGGAGCGGAGCGTGGCCGCTTACAATAAGGCCGGAAATGCCGTCGCCACAATCGGCCAGAGCGACAAGTCCGAAGGCGGGACCGTGGTTGCGCGCAATCCCGGGGGAGAAGGGATTTTCGCTGCCGGTTTCGCATCCGAATATGGCGGCGGTGAAGCCTGCGTCTGGCGCGCCAAGCGCAGCAACACCTTCTGCCTGGGGCTTGGCATGCCCGGCATGGGCGTTGGCAAGTGAGTGATTTCCGGAACCTGGAAGAGGATCTTGAGCAGATGACAACAAACCGTCCGTCGGCATTACATGTAGCCGTCCTTGTGCTGCTGGCTGCTCCCGCGGTGCATGCCGCCTCGGATTGCCAGGCAATCTTCGACGCCTATGCCGCGCAGGCGAAAGTTCCTGCCATGCAGAAGACAGTGACGACCCCGGGGATGACCGATGCTGTACAACTGATCGTGACGCAGGACGTGATGTTCAGCAGGGTTGGCCCCAATGATGCGTGGACGAAAAATGTGATCGATGATGCGATGCGCAAAGTGATGGAAAAGGGCGCGCCGACACCCGAGACGGTCAACCAATGTCGCCTAGTAGGCCGCCAGGCTGCCGAGGGCATGGCTGGAACAGCCTATGAGTTTGCCCCGTATCAAGCCTCGGGCAATGTACCCGGCGAGATGATTACGGTGCTGATCGACGATGAAACCGGTCTTCCCGTATCCGAAAAAGCTTTGAAAGCCGGTACGGTGGCGACGATCGTCTATGACGGCGTGTCGGTGCCGGTACAGTGACCGATGATGTCGGGAAGGAGCCGTCAGAGCGGACGAAGCCGCTGATGCCGTTCCATGCTGCCTTTCTGGGATTGACCGTCCCGCCTGTGACAGCGGCGCTTGTCCTTTTTCTTTTCTGCGCTTCGCCGACCGGTTTGCCACTACTGACAAGTTCGCTGGCACCCGCCTATCTCATCGGGGGTGTGCCCGCTTTTCTGGCTGGGAAACTTGACGTCGCTCTTGCTCGGAGCGGTTGGGGCGCGGCGGCCCGTCTGGCTGTCGCCGCGGGTCTGGGGTCCCTTGCCGGGCTGTTCGTTCTGGCCCCCCTATACCTTGCCGACATGGTTGGTGGATTTCTGCCGCTCTTGCTGCCACTGGCCTGTGCCGCTGCGGCCGTTGTGGGCCTCGGGTTTTCGATTTTACTGGCGAGGCTGATCAATTGACATGACGGCGCAACGACGCCGAAAGGAGGCCTTTATGAAGCTTTGGACGATACACGCACAACTGGCTTCGATGGCACTCGCCATCTGCGTGATGTCCATGGATCAGCCTGTTCACGCGACCGAGTGCCAGACGGCGTTTCCGGCAGTTGGCGCGCTTCAACCGCCCACCGGCACGGATCCCGCGCCATGCGCCGATGCGCTCCTCGCTATTCTCTTCAATCGGTCAGCTCCTCCCGCAGATGCGGAGATCCATGTCCTCGATACGAGCCACGCCCGCAATGCGAACGGGGACGACAACGCATTCGTCGCCTTTCAGATTGCTTCGCCCGGGCGCCGCAGGCTGTGCACCGACTCGCCCGTGGCGGCCGACATGCAGGTGAGATTTGTACGAGACCCCGTGGATGGCTGGATCGATCTCGACAGTCGTGGCAGCTTCGATCCGAAGGAATGTGACCAGTGGAGCTACTGGTCCGATCAGGATCTTGCCGACATGCTCAAGCCTTCAAGTTTCAAGGCGCTTTCCACCGCCGAACGGGCTGGTGTGCACGACGTCGGAAGGAACGACCCGGAAAGAAAGGTCCTTCTGGATGCAGTCAGGAACGCAAATGCCGACCTCAACGACCGCGTCCCCATCGTGTTCGTCGTCGACCTCCTGCGCAGCGATGGCAAGACCGCCTATTTCCGCGGAGCGGTGCGGCGCAAAGCGGATGGACGGCCTGTCGATGCCGCGAACTGGGGTCCTTGCGAACAGGATTCGGACACTGCCGTTCTGGAAGCTGTGCTCGAGAAGCGGGCCGGAAAATGGCAGGCAGTTAAGGCCAACCGCTGCGCGGACGACGTACTCTTAACGGAGAAGGAACGCTCTCGCTATCGCCTCTTTCTATTGGACCCGTGAAATAACCAACTCTGCAGACCGCAAAAGACTCAGGCTGTCGTGGGAAAATCCGGCCCCGTTGGCCTGATGAATGCCATGGGCGCAGCCGGCGCAGAAAGGCTAACACCCTGGCGTATTCATAGTCGAAGACGAAGCTGATGATTGAATATGATTGGAGTTGGATTGCCGGAGACGATGCATCTAAAGTAATCGGTGTTCTTCTCCCACGTTGTCCAATGTCGCCTGATCTGTGATCGGCTTATCCGTGGATGAAGAACGGGAGTTTCTCCATGGAGACTACACTTGAGTTTCTCACAACTAGCAAGCCTGGACGTGAGGTTCATCGTCAATGGTCGGACGAGGTCAAAGCGAAGAGCGTTTCGGAAAGCTTGCGGCCCGGCACGACGGTCAATGAAGTTGCGCAGCGCTATGGGTTGCGGGCGAACACCCTTTCGACTTGGCGAACGATGGCGCGGCAGGGCAAACTTATCCTGCCAGTGATCTGCCACTGAACTTTCATCCGGCGGCGATTAGAGCCTCGGCGTTTTTTGTTACGCCAAATGGCGCGGTGGGAGCAAC
>NZ_VFYP01000010.1 GCF_006443685.1 Rhizobium glycinendophyticum
GATCCCCCATGCGCAGGCCGTCGCGGAAATGCGTGAGGTTATCGAGGAAGCGAAGCGCCGGAAAGCCGCGCGCGGATGAGGCCGGTTGTCTGGTCGATTGAGGCGCAGCGGGATAACCTCGAAATCCTGCGCTATATCGCAGAGGACAACCCATTCGCCGCCGAACGGGTCGTGGATGCGATCGAGGACGCCGGGAACAAGCTCGGCGAATTTGCGACCGGCCGGCCGGGGCGGGTGAGCGGAACCTATGAAAAGTCCCTCGCCCGTCATCCCTACATCATCGCCTATGAGCTGCGGGACGTGGGGGGCCGGGAAAGCGTCGTGATCGTGCGCGTCATCCACACGTCGCGCGACTGGCCGGCCGAGGAATGGCCGCACTAGCTTAAAGACGTAGTAACGTCCTTAGCTATATGCTTCAATACGTATTCACGCAAAGAAGGATTGACGCATGAACGTCATTGCGTTTTTGAGCCAGAAGGGCGGGAGCGGAAAAACCACGCTTTCGGTTCATACCGCCGTGGCGGCCGAGGCGACCGGCGAACGGGTTTGCGTCATCGACGCGGACCCACAGGAGAGCGCGACCGCATGGGCGAGCGCGCGGGAAGCCGGAACGCCGATCGTCGCCACGGCGCAGGCCGGGGAGCTGGACGCCGCGCTTAGGGCGGCCGAGGGCGAGGGCATGACCTTGGCCGTAGTGGACGCCCCGCCCCATGCCGCCCCGGCGGCCGGCCAGATCGCCCGAAGGTCGGAGCTGGTCTTGATTCCGGTCAGACCGTCCGCGTTTGACCTCGCTGCGGTCCCGGCCGCCGTCGAGATCGTGGCGGCCGCGAAAGTGCGCGGCGCGTTCGTCCTGTCTGCCTGCCCGTTCCGTGCGCCCGAGATCGGGGAGACGCGCGCGGCGCTGGAAGCCTACGGACTGCCGATCGTTCCCGGCGAGATTACCGACCGGCGCGCGTTCGCCCGCGCCGTCACGACTGGCAGCGCCGTGACGGAGTTCGAGGCCGAAGGGAAAGCAGCGGAGGAAATCCGGGCTTTGTGGGCGTGGATTAAAGGCACGTTAGAACGTAAATAGCTAAATACGTAAGCGCGTATTGAAGGAGCGAAACCTATGGCAAAGAAAGCAACCGGCCTCGCGGCCTTCACCCGCCCGAAGGCCGGCGCGGAGGCCACCAGCCTTGCAGCGATCGAGGACGATCGCCCGGCCGTGGAAATCCCGACGCCGAGGCGAAAGAGGGGAGGGGGCGAGACTGTCGCGCTTACGGTCAAGGTCCGGCGATCGGACTGGCAGCGCCTTCGCCAGCTCGCGGATGCAGAGGGAACGACAATTCAGGCGATGGCCGAGGCCGGGCTTTCGGCGGTTCTGGCACAGCACGGATTGCCGCCGATCGAGCCTTATGCACGTTGATACGTAAATAGCTAAATACGCTAATGCTTGCGCGCGTGGCCCGCCCCCCGGCCGTCCCTACGGCCCTAGATGATGAGAGCGGGCCGGCCGGGGGGCTATCGTCGCGGCCGTGGCGTTTCCCTGAATAGAGCTTGCACCAGGTCGGCGGGTGGATCGCGGCGCAAGCCGCGCCGGCCCGGAGGCGAACGCGCTCCCCAATAGCGCCGTAGAGAGCCGGAGGGCCGTTCGTAACAAAGTCCCGGCGCTATGCGCCGGGTCCGCTTCTTGTCACGTCAGGCAGCGTCATACAGCCCCCGGAACTCTGCATCGGCATAATAGGCGAGCTTGCCGGCGACGATCGGCCGTTGCCCGGCGAGGAACAGCAATTCGACATGCTGCGGCAGGTTGCGGACCTCATCGGGGGTCAGCAGCGGGCGGGCC
Source organism: Rhizobium glycinendophyticum (assembly GCF_006443685.1). Classification (NCBI taxonomy): domain Bacteria; kingdom Pseudomonadati; phylum Pseudomonadota; class Alphaproteobacteria; order Hyphomicrobiales; family Rhizobiaceae; genus Peteryoungia; species Peteryoungia glycinendophytica. The sequence goes on from NZ_VFYP01000010.1 coordinate 1,826, forward strand.
GTGTGTTGCTCGCCGTAGGAGATGCCGGATTTATCGGAATCGAGCGCCCGGCTCATGGTCTGGAACACAACGGTTTCCTGCCCGAGCAGATCGGAGACAAGCCGGGCGCTGTCGTGATCGTTGACGCCGAACACCTGTAGGACGCCGGCATTTGACAGGAAGGTGCCGGCGCGTTGCCCGTAGGTGGCGCGGAGCTGGTGAACGTCTTGCAGGATCGGCCAGAGCTGGACGCCGTAGCCGGCCATGAGGCCCATTGCGCGCTCGACGGGGGCCAGATGGCCGAGGGCGGCGAACTCATCGAGCAGATAGAGGACCGGCACGGCCGGCTTGGCGGGATCGCGGGCCATGTCGGTGAGGCTTTGCGCGACGAGCAGGCGCAGCCAGCGGGAATAGGTGGCGAGCCGATCGGGCGGCAGGACGAGGAACACCGAGACGTTGCGGCGCTTGAGATCGGCAAAGCCGAAATCGGATCGGTCGAGGACGGCGACCATGCGCGGGCTGTCGAGGAAATGGGTATGGCGCTGCGCGGCCGAGAGGACGCCGGCCGCCTCGCGGTCGGATTTGCCGAGGTGGCGGTTTGCAGCGCGGGCGATCAGGCCGGAGGCGGCCGTTGATGCCTGCATGTCCTTCAGGAGCGCCGCGAAGGCTTCAGGGGCGAGGGTGAGATATTCGCGCAGGGTGGCGAGGTTCCGCCTGTCGCGCGGCGCGCTGGCGGCAATATGGAGGATCAGGCCGGCAATGAGCGCCTTGGCTTCCTCGTTCCAATGCGCTTCGCCGGCCATGCCCGGTTCATCGAACACGAGGGCGTCGGCCAAGGTGCTTGCATCTTCCGCGACATCGAGGCCGGCCGGGTCGAGCTGGTCGAGGGGATTGAAGGCGGCCGAGGGCTGGCCGGTGACGCCGAAGGGGTCGAGGACATGGACCGGGCCGAATTGCTGGCGGGCGCGGCCGGCGATCTTGGCATTTTCGCCCTTGGGGTCGATGCAGATCACGGAGCGGTCGGCGGTGAGCAGGTTGGGGATGATGGTTCCCACCCCTTTGCCGGTGCGCGTCGGTGCCATCGTCAGCAGATGGGCCGGGCCGTCATAGCGCAGGAGCTTTCCGGTCTTGCCGTCGCGGCCGATCAGCAGGCCGGAATCGGCGCGGGCGAGGGCGGCGGTTTCCTTGTCGGTGGCGAAGCGGGCCGAGCCGTGGGTTTCGCCGTCCATATCCCCGAAATGGATAATCAGCGGATTGGTGAGGAAGCGGAAGGCGAGCGCCAGCAGCACCAGCAGCGTGACGAGATCGAGCAGGAGAACCGGAACCGAGCCGACGCGAAAGCCGATTTGTTCGAGAGCGAAGCGGCCGCCGAAGCCGACGACGAACAGGACGATAACAAGGAGGAACAGAAGCCCGAGAAGCGGTTTCCAGATGCGGAAAGGTGCGGCGAGCAGAGCGACGAACGCCCATAGCGGATCACGCGCGGCCTGCCGCACCATGTTCTTGAACGCACCCCATGCAAGTCTCGCCTGACTCATGCGGCCGTCCCCCCGGCGCTGCCTGTCGTCTCCCCGGCCGGCGCGTTGTCGATCAGGTCGGCAAACAGTTCCTTGTCACCGGGGCGCGTCAGGAAGTCGGGCAGCTCACGCTTGAGCCATTCGCCCAAGCGCCGGGAAAATTCTTCATCCTTGCCGTGTTCGAGGCGATGCAGGACGAGCGCGCCGAGCAGCACCTTGCGGCGCGTGTCGTTGGCGCGTTCCTGCTTCGACAGACGGGCCTTGAGCGTGGCGCGCTGCGCATCCAGTTCGGCCAAGCGTTGTTCGATCGTTTTGCGCGCCATTCCTCAAATCTCCTTTTCCGGTTGTTCGCCTAGACTATCATTCCCGACCGTCTTTTCCAGCGTTTGCCTGTTGCGCTTGAGTTTTCAGCGGTTTTGCAGCACAATTCCGGCCTCAGTTCATTGCATCGACCTTGCCGCGAGCGCCACACCGATCAGCGAAAGAGCGTAGCGATTGAGTTGAGAAGGGCGCACTTACGAGTTACTGCGTAACTCAGCGCGCCGCCAGCTTGGAGGCTGGCGGGAAAGGCGGAAACGGGATCGAGGCAACGGGTTGGCAATCTACCATTTCAGCATGAAGCCAGTTTCGCGGGCGGGTGGCCGTAGCGCCGTCGCCTCAATGGCTTATCGTGCCGGGGAGAAGCTGACCAACGAGCGCGACGGGATCACGCACGACTACACGGCCAAGCAGGGTGTTGAACATGCCGAGATCGTCTTGCCGGAAGGCGTGAACGCCGATTGGGCGCGGGATCGGTCGGACTTGTGGAACGCCGCCGAATTTGCCGAGAAGCGGAAGGACGCTCGCGTTGCGCGGGAGTTCGAGATTGCCTTGCCGCATGAGCTTTCGGCCGAGCAGCGGCTAGAGGCGGCGCGGGAGATGGCGCAGGAGCTGGCCGACCGCTACGGCGCGGCCGTGGACTTCGCCATTCATGCGCCGCACGAGGCGAGCGACGTTCGCAATCACCATGCCCATTTGCTTATGACCACGCGGCAGGTGACGGAGGGCGGGTTAGGCGACAAGACCTATCTTGAGCGCGAAAACAAATGGCTGTTGGCGCACGACCTGCCGACGACCGATATGCAGCTCCGCGACCTTCGCCAGAGGTGGGAGGGGATCGCCAACGAGCGCCTTGCGATGGCCGGGCTAGATATTCGCATTGACCATCGTTCGCACATGGAGCGCGGGCTAGAGATCGCGCCGACCGAGCATATGGGCGTCCATGCCACGCAGATGGAGCGGCGCGGCCTCGACGTGTCGCGGTCGCGGCTGGACGAGGAAGCGGCCCGGCGCAATGCCGAGCTGATCCGAGAGAAGCCCGAGCAGGTTCTAACCCTCATCACCGGCGAAAAGAGCGTGTTCGACCGGCACGACGTTGCGCGGGCGCTGCATCGCTACATCAACGACGACCCGCAGGAGTTCCAGAGCGCCTTTGCGAAGGTGATGGCCTCGCCGGCGCTGGTCGAGTTGCAGCCCGAGCGCGCGGACCCGGCAACGGGCGAGATCGAGCTTGCGCGGTATTCGACGCGGGAAATGGTCGAGATCGAATCCGGCATGATCGAGAGCGCGCAGCGGATGCACGGCGCGCATGGTCATGGCGTCGATCGCCGGCATGTCGAGCGGGCGATAGATCGGCAGGACGCCGCCATTCAGCGCAGCGCCGGCGATGCTTCCGCCCGGCTGTCGGACGAGCAGCGCCGGGCGATCGAGCATATCACCGGGCCGGAGAGGATCGCGGCCGTTGTCGGTTATGCCGGCGCTGGCAAGTCCACCATGCTCGCGGCCGCGCGCGAGGCGTGGGAGGCCGAGGGCTATCAGGTCCACGGCGCGGCGCTGTCGGGCAAGGCGGCCGAGGGCTTGGAGGAATCTTCCGGCATCCAGAGCCGCACCCTCGCGTCATGGTCCCGCGGTTGGGAGAACGACCGCGGCACACTCGGCCGCGGCGACGTGTTCGTGATCGACGAGGCGGGCATGGTCGGGAGCCGCCAGCTCGCCCGCTTCGTTGGCGAGGCCGAGGCGCGCGGGGCGAAGATCGTCCTTGTAGGCGACCATGAGCAGTTGCAGGCGATCGGGGCGGGCGCACCGTTTAGGGCGATCACGGAGGAAATCGGCCATGCCGAGCTGTCCGAGATTCGCCGGCAGCGCGTGGACTGGCAGCGGGAGGCGTCGGTTGACTTCGCCACGCACCGGACGGCCGAGGGGCTGGCGGCCTATCGGGATCGCGGCAATATCAGCTTTGCCGAAACCGGCGAGGACGCGCGGGGCCAGATCGTGCGCGACTACCTTGCCGATCGCGACGAGCGCCCGGACGGCACCCGCGTAGCGATGGCGCATCGCCGGGCCGATGTTCGCGCCATCAACGACGCGATCCGGGCCGAGCTACAGGACCGGGGCGAGCTGGCGCAGGGCGAGGACGCCGGCGCGCTGACCTTCCAGACCAATGACGGCAAGCGGGAGTTCGCGCCCGGCGACCGCATCGTGTTCTTGGAGAACAACCGCGACCTTGGCGTGAAAAACGGGATGCTAGGCACGGTCGATCATGTCGAGCCGGGCCGCATCATTGCCACGCTCGACGGCCGGGGCGGCGATAGTGTTTCCGTGCCGATGGGCGATTATCAGGCGATCGACCACGGCTATGCGACGACGATTCACAAAAATCAGGGGGCGACGGTGGACCGCGCCTATGTGATGGCGTCGGGGACGATGGACCGGCATCTAACCTATGTCGCCATGACCCGGCATCGTGACGGGGTGCAGCTCTACGCGGCACAGGACGAGTTCACCAATGCCGGCCGGCTGGTCGAGCATGGGGCCGCGCCCTATGAGCATGACCCGCAGAAGTCCGACAGCTATTTCGTGACGCTGGAAAACGACAAGGGCGAGCAGCGCACCCTATGGGGCGTCGATCTTGAGCGCGCCATGAAGGAGGCCGCGCCCGAGATCGGGGAGAAGATCGGCCTACAGCATGAGGGTTCCACCCCCGTCACCTTGCCGGATGGGACGCAGACGCACCGCAACACATGGAAGGTTCAGGACGCCGGCGAGCTGGCCTATAGCCAGCTAGAGCGCCGCCTGTCGCGGTCGGGCGTGAAGGAAACGACGCTCGACTATACCCGCGACTTTGCCGAGCGGCGCGGGATCGCGGAGCAAATGGGCGTCCGCAGCGAGATCGAGATTCCGGCCGAGCGCACCGGGCTACGTGCGGAACGGGAGTCGACGGCCGGGGATCATGCCCTTGATCGGAGATCCTCGCAAAAAGTTCGCGCGGATCTCGCGCAGGATCTTCGTGCAGATCCGCGCGAGGATCTCGCCGGCGATCGACAGCAGCGCCAACGGCCGTTCGAGGGCCTGAAACTCGGCCGCCGCGCCGCGCCCGAGAGCCGCGAGCCAGACCGCGCCGGCGCGGACGGCCCGCAGATCGACCAGAAACGGCCGCAGCAGGCCGAGAAGCAGCGGCGCGGTATGTTCGCCGGCCTCAAGCTCAATGCGCGTCCTGCCCCCTCACAGGAGCGCACAGAGCGGCCGGAAAGGGAAGGGAGCTTGCGGCAGGCGCCTGCGCCCGACCGGCTGGCCGAGCGGGCGCGGGGGCAGTCGCCGCTTGAGGCCGCCGTTGACCGCTATTCGCGGGCCTATCAGTCGATCGACCAGCACCGGCGCGAGGGCTTGCCGGTCCTCGACATGCAGCGGCAGGAAATAGGCGATGCCGGCCGGCAGCTCGACCAGGTGCAGGGCGGCATGAAAGATTTGCTGCGCTCGACGTTGCAAAACGACCCGGCGACGGTGCGCGCCATGACCGAGCTTTCCGGCCGGGAGCGTGTCGCGCAGGTTATCGACGGGATGAAGCGCGAAAACGCGGCGCTGCAAGACCCGAATATCAGGGCCGAGCGGTTCGTTGAACGCTGGCAGGAGCTACAGGGCCAGCGCCGGGAGCTTCGCGGCTGGCAGCACGACGATGCCCGCGCCAAGGTCGAAAGCCAGATGAACGGCATGACCAAGAGCCTTGAGCGTGACCCGCAGGTAGATTCCATCCTGCGCAATCGCCGTCAGGAACTCGGAATCGGGCAGCAGCAGCGCCGGGGGCAGAGCATCGCCCACGAGCTGCAAGAGGAAATGTCACGCAGCCGGCAACTTAGCCGGGGCATCGGTTTGGGAAGGTAGGCACGGAGAATATGGCGGAGCTGGACGACGACAGGGAAGGAATCGAGCCGGAAGCACTGGACGAGGACGCCGGCGACCCGGCCGCCGCGTTCGACGCGCTCCGGCGCACGATCGAGACGCAGGGCGCGCAGATCGGCGCGGAAATGACCGTGATGCGGCGCGGGCTGGAAGCGGCTTTCGACCAGCTCGAAAAGATCGAGCCGGCGCAGGACTACAAGCCCCAGCTCGCCCAGCTCGTGCAGGCGCTCGACAATGTTGCGGAGCGGCTGCACGGCGTAGAGCAATCGCCTATTCTCCGGCAGGGTGCGACACACTATGCGGCGCTCCTCGAGCGCAGCGGCGAGGCCCTGATACGCACCGCCGCGCAGCAGCTCGAGCGGCAGGCGTCCGACCTCGAGCGCGCCGGCCGGAACCTCGCCGCTCATACGAAAAGCGCCTACGACCGGAAAAGTCAGGATTTCCGCATATGGATGGCCGGCCTTGTCGGGCTGTTCGTCGGCATATTCCTGATTTTGCTGTTGCCGCGTTTCCTGCCCTTCTCGGCCGACACCCATGTTGCGGCGACCGTCATAGGTCAGGACCGATGGAACGCCGGCGTCACCATGATGCGGGTGGCCGATCCCCGAAGCTGGCGCGGCGTGGCCGATTCCTCGCAGCTCGTGCGCGACAATGCCGAGGCGATCGGGCAATGCGCCGAGGCCGCGCGCACGGCCGGTTCAGATCAGCAATGCACCATCACCGTGAAAGCGCCGGCAGCACCGGCGCAGTAGGGTTGTGGGGGGACACCAGTTATTTCGGGAGGTTTTCTTCCGCCTCAACAGGTCCGGCGGCCATCGCGACGAGGCGCGCCGCGATACGCTTGCGCAGTTGCTCGGGGAGCGGGCGCGACGACAGCGCCTCGTGAATCCACAGCCCATCGGCGGCAAGGCGCGAAATGAACCTGTCCAACTCGGCAGCGTCGTTTCCAATCGGCGCAGGAGGTGCCCAGCGGTCGATGACCTGTTGCCACAGATCGCCAAGCTGCCGATTGTCGAAGCTTTCCAGCATGAGCAGCAGTTCGACCCGCCGGGCAGCTCTTGCGCAGGTGTTGATGTAGGCGGCGTGTCGTTCGGCGTCTGTCGCCCTGTCCGAGGTGTTGCCGGCGCTCGCTTCCAGCTCCTGTTCCCATGAGCGAGTCAGATGCTCATGGGTGGCGAGGATCAGGGCTTCGCGCGACGGGAAATGATACAGAAGGCCGGCGCGTGTCATGCCGGTTTCGAGCGCTACGGCGTCGAGGGTGACGGCGGTGAGGCCGTCACGCTCGATGATGCTCACAATGGCTTCAAGCACTTCGAGGCGCTTGCTGGCTCTCGCCATGTCGGCTTCCTTAGTGTTGTGTGGGATAGGCTGACGATTGCGAGCCGGGACCGTAGCGCCGCAACAGGATGCCGGTGATCAGGGCACCCACGGCCAGAACACCCGCCGCCACGTACATGACGACCGTATAGGCGTGGTCGAATGCGATTCCTGCCGCTTGACGCACGACAACACCATCGGCCCCCGCCTCGTTGGCAAAGACCAGCGCCGACGCCATGCTGTCGCGGGCCGCTTCCGAGGTTCCGGCGGGGAACACGACGTTGACCGTATAGAGGTAGGCCAAAAGACTTCCGAGAATTGTGACAGCGAACAGACTGCCAAACTCGTAGGACACTTCCTCGACCGACGACGCCATGCCGGCGCGATGCACAGGCACATTGCCCACAATAGCCGTTGATGCCACCGACATTGTTGCACCTACGCCGGCACCGGTCAGCGCCAGACCGGCGATCAGCCAGCCAAGGCCATGAGTGATGCCCCATGTCGCAAGCAGGACCGCCAGCGATCCCGCCGCAAGCCCGCCAGCTATAAGGATACGTAGGCCAATACGATGCAGGAATGCACCACCGAGCAGCGCAGTCGGCAATGATCCGAGCGCCGCCGCCGAAACCAGCATCCCGGCTTCCAGCGGCGTGAAGCCCGCAACGAGCTGGAAGCGTTGCGTCGTAGCAAGCTCAACACCGCCGATGGCGAACAGGGAGAACGCGGCCGCTAGAACGCCCGATGTGAACGCGGCATTGCGGAAGATCGAGAAGTCGAGCAGCGGGAACGGCAGGCGCAGTTGCCGGCGGACGAACAGCGCTCCGGCGAGGATGGCAACCAGCAGCGAAATAGCGGGGACGGCCCACGACTGCCCGGCATGGGCAGATTCCTTGATCGCGATCACAAAAGCCGACAGCGCCACCAATGCCTGAAACGACGACACCACGTCCCAAGGCTTGGTCGCATCGCCGGCCACCTTCGGCGCAACGATCAGCGCCGAAATGAAGGCAGCGACCACTACCGGCACATTGATGAGGAACACCGACCCCCACCAGAAATGGCCGAGCAGAAAACCGCCGATGATCGGTCCGAGCGCAGCGCCGACGACCGACAACGACCCCCAGATCGCAATGGCGATGTTGCGTTCCCGGTCATCCTCGAAGGTGACGCGGATGAGGGCGAGTGTCGCGGGCATCATCGCCGCCGCGCCGACCGCCAGAAAGGCCCGCGCCCCGATCAGGATTTCCGCTGTAGGCGAATAGGCCGCCACAATCGACGCGACACCGAACAGCACGAGGCCGATGAGGAACATGCGCCGGTGACCGATCCTGTCACCCAGCGTCCCGGTGCCGAGCAGCAGGCCGGCCATGACGAGGGGGTATGCGTTGATGATCCACAACCCTTGCGTTGCCGTCGCGCCAAGCTCGCGCGTCAGGGTAGGCAGGGCCGTGTAGAGGACCGAATTGTCCAGAACGATAAGCAGGAGACCGGCGGCGACGGTCACCAGAAGAACCCAGCGGTTCGAGTGGGCGGCAGGCATGATAGCACCATTCAGTGAGAGTAGCCAAACTTTACAGACAAGTTAGTAAAGTATCAAGCGCCTGCCCGTGAGGAACTTCAGACAATGGCCGACAGCGGGGCTTCGCATTCCGGGGCGCGATCAATTTGTCGCGAAATTCCTGATTTTTGCGACAAAATCGCCGGCGCTGATTTTGCAGGGAAAAATCTGTCGCAAAAATCAGGTGCGAAAGTCAAACTTGTGCGACTGACTTTCGCGACACGTCGCGGCCCGGATTCCGCGCCGCTGCGGACGTGGTGCAGGTTTCAGGATTTGCGCGACATAAGGGGCGCGAAGGAATTTAATTCTGGATCACCAGATCAAAAGACCTTGGCGGGCAGACGCGCTCGAAATAGTAGCTTTCAACATCGTCCCAAACAGCGTGCCACGCGGCTAAAAAGCCCTCCGCGCCCTGTTCGCGCGCAGCAGTCCGTTCATGCCGCACTTTGGTCGGCACATCCACGATCACGGCGAGGTCGATCAAATCCCGAAGGAACGGAGATGCGGAATAAGCTCCTTCGAGCAGAATCGTGGGCGCTGGCGCGACTTCGGTAAATTCGTTCTTGAGGCTGTAAGTGCCATCCGGGCCTAGTCCCTGCATGAAGTCGAAAGCTCGCCACTGTGCAGGTTCCCCCTTGCGTAGAGGCTCTATTGCCTCGCGAACGCGGTCCCACTCAAAAACGCGATTCAACCGCTCCGCCACGGTTTTGTGAGGCCACTCGGATTCGGGAACCTGCGTTTGATAGAAATCATCGAGCGTAACCAAGGCTATGTCGGTCAGCTTCGCCAACCTTGCCGCAATCGTTGACTTACCGGAGCCGCTTCCCCCGTCAAGCGCCACGACAACAGGACGTGCGAGTTCGGCGCGGAGGGCTTCTATTCTCTCAAGTATGTGGAGTTCAGGCGACTTCATTGTTCAACCAATTTCGATGATGCTGCGTTGTCGCAAAAATTCCAAAACCCGCGACAGCTTTCTTGTCGCATAATAGGGATTTCCGCGACGGTTTGCACGAGGTAGATTCCGGGCATGTCGCCCACGAGGAAGCCCCTGCCCTTGCTTATCGGATATGCCCGCGTCTCGACCGACGGCCAGACTCTCGACCAGCAGCGCGCGGCGCTGAAAGCGGCCGGCTGCAAGCGCGTGTTCGAGGAAAAGGCATCCGGCGCGCAGCGCGGCCGCCGCGAGCTGGCGAAGATGCTGGACCATTTGCAGCCCGGGAACGTGGTGACGGTGACGCGGCTTGATCGCCTCGCCCGATCGACGCGCGATCTTCTCGACATTGCTGAGCGGATCGGCCACGCCGAGGCCGGCTTGCGTTCGCTGGCCGAGCCGTGGGCCGACACGACGACGCCGGCCGGGCGCATGGTGCTGACTTTCTTCGCCGGCGTTGCCGAGTTCGAGCGCAGCTTGATCCATGAGCGCACGAGCGCCGGCCGCGCGGCGGCGAAGGCGAAGGGCGTTCGGTTCGGCCGCCCCCCTGCCCTGTCGGCCGAGCAGATCGCACACGCCCGCCAGCTCATCAGCGAGGACAAGAAGCCGGCCGAGGTTGCCCGGCTCTTGGGTGTGCATCGCTCTACCCTCTACCGGGCCATAGAACGCATTGACGTGGATACGCATTGACGCAACTACGTTTAGTCGCCCGGCCCTAGAAGTAGTGCCTTTCTCGCCCCCTTACGCAAAGGGTTGCAGAATCGGGCGATTTCGTCTCTTCATGTAGACATGGCGAGTCGCACCCGAGAACAAGTTAAGCTGGAAAGTGTCCGAAACCTGCGCGCCCGTTGGCGCGCGGAGGGCCGGATTCTTGTGCAGGCCGATCTGCCCGGCGAGCTGGTCGCGGCGATTGACCGCCTGAAGGACGACGCGGGCTTGCGAGGGCGCGCGCCGATCATCGAGGAAGCGTTGAGGTTCTATATCGAAGCGAAGCAAGGGACATAACGGCAAAACGCCCGACCGTTGGCGCGGTCGAGCGTTTTATAGGCCGTCAGACACACCGTAGAGCCGGGGCCATCAAAGTCTCCCCTTATCTACGCTAGAGCACTCCAATTCGCAAGATTGATTCTTGCGGAAACGGGGAAAGCTGTGCCTGCCGTCCGCGCTGTCATGTCCTTCAAAAGGAAGGACGAGGGCATATGTTGAGGACGCACTACGCGGCCGCGATCGGCTGCGCGCGCGGGAACGCGCTTGATGAAATCATGCGGGAGGTTTGGACTCGATACGGCGCGGGCCAGCTCACCGACGACGAGGCCGGCGAGCTTACGACGCTCGCCCATGAGCGCCGGGCCGCCCTGCGGGGATCGGGACAGACCGCGCTAGGGTTGATCTTTCCGCCCCCTGCCCCACGCTGCCCGACACCAGTTCGCCGGCATAGCCATATCCGGGGACGATCGGAGGGCCGCATATGGCGGCCGACGACGCGCAAGGACGTGCAGGCGATCTTGAAGGCGGCCGAAATCTACAACGAGGCCGGCTTGCACGAGAAGGGCGAGCGCAGCGGGCCGCTAGGATCGGTGGCGCTGGACGTGCTGCGGCTGTTCGTCAATCTCATCGACTTCCGCACCGGCCGGCTTGAGCCGTCAATCACCACGATCATGGATCGGCTAGGCCGGTCGCGCGATACGATCGTGCGGGCGCTGAAGAATCTGCGGGCGCATGGCTTCATTGACTGGCTGCGGCGCTATGAGCCGACCGGGAACGAAGGGCGCGGCCCACAGGTGCAGCAGGCCAGCAACGCCTATCGCCTGTCCCTGCCGGAGAAGGCCCGGCAGTTCCTTGGACGGTTCGGCAAGGCTCCACCCCCGCCCGCCGATCATGGACAGGATCAGCGGGCTTGGAGCGAGGCAATCGACGCCTACAAGACCACCCTGCCCCTCGATGAGCGAACGCAGATCGACGCCGGCGATAGCCCGCTAGGACAGGCCCTTGTGCGCATGGCGAAAAACTTCATGAAACGTGAGTCCGATAACCAGACTGAATCCCCATCTGATCTTTATCTAAGAGGCAAAACATAAGCGGTCGCCGCTGTTCGGGCTGCTTACGCAGCCCTGCGGCGGTTCCGGCCCGCGTATAGGCGGGCCGGGAAACGGCACCCCCACTACCTAATCCGCACCGCTCGCGCCTGCGACCAGCGTCCTATGGCTTTCGAGAGGGAGTGAAGGGCAAGGTCGGCGCTTAATTATTTACGTTAATACGTATTGACGTGTAAACGTATTACCTTGATAGAAGGCGATGGCGGCGGCCGGGAAAACGTGCTAGAGTGTACACAATTCAACACACGGAGGCGATTCCATGACCGCCAGCACCACCATGACGATTCGGGTTAGGCCCGATGTGAAAGAAAAGCTCGACCGGATCGCGAACGACACGCAGCGAAGCAAATCCTTCCTCGCCGGCGAGGCCGTCGCCGCCTATGTCGATCGCGAGCTTGAAATCATCGACGGTATCAAGCGCGGCATGGCTGATGCAGCGGCCGGCCGAGTGATCCCCCATGCGCAGGCCGTCGCGGAAATGCGTGAGGTTATCGAGGAAGCGAAGCGCCGGAAAGCCGCGCGCGGAT
>NZ_VFYP01000011.1 GCF_006443685.1 Rhizobium glycinendophyticum
TGGCGCAACCAGCCAGCCATCGTGATCAGAGCCGGAAAACTCTAATCACCGGCGGTCCAAAGCTTGGTCTCAGAGCACAGCCCGAGGGGTTCACTCCAAAACACAGTCCAGTTTTTGGGGCTCAGGACAGATTCGCTAAATCTGCTCGTCTTCATCAATATCTCCTCGATCACAAAGCCCAGGAAAATTCTATTTCCGAAGCCCGTTAATTGCCGGGGGGATTTACATTCGCACCATCCTCGCAAGGCACCACTTTCCGGCACTTACGACCGAAAAGGGTTCACGATCTTTTGGTTCATTTCGCTCGTGAGATCCGATGCACTGAACTAAGGTCTTGGACGGACTATCTCGCTCCCGCCGGCTGCTTACCAGTGTATCTGGTAGATTCCTCACATTCCACGCCATACAACTGTCAATCGATGTCTACGCCGCCGCCATAGTAAGACGCGTACGAACTATATTTTCCTGAACCCGGACGCTCCTTTTGGTTTAGAACGATGGCGTATTCTGTGTCAGCGCCGCCCTGTGTCTTTAGCGATTGGATTGCCTTCCTCGCGAGGGTCTGTGATGTGCTTGCCCATTTAACAACGAATACGACTAGATCTGAGTATCGAGCGAGGTACAATGCATCTACCACAGCTGCGATCGGCGGAGTGTCAATGACGATATAGTCGAAGTGGCGCTTTGCCGTGTTAAGTATCTGATTGAATTTGTCCCCCATCAACAGGTCGTCAGTTGCTATGTCGGTCACGCGTGTTCCGAAAATCATCGACAGATCGGACATTGGATCTGTAAGCGCTTGTTTAGATACAGAGGGAGGCAACTCCTGACCTCGCAGAATCTGAGTCAGCCAAGGCGTCGCTGAGACACCGGTTAGCTTGCTGAGACTCGGTTTTCGAAGATCACAATCTATGATCAGAGTCTTGCGACCCGATCGTGCTAGTGTCCGGGCCAGAGCGAGTGCTGTCGTCGACTTTCCTTCATTAGGCTCCGTTGACGTTACCATTATCACGAGACCATTTCGCTCACCATTCACGCTATTCGCGGCGAGCTTTCTTTTCTCGACCAGAACCCGCAAACGTCTTATGCTCTCTGAGAAGACGGAAAGCGGGGCAGAGACGACCAAATCAGCCACCCCAAATTTGACAGATGAGTTCCCTGGAGATTGGCGAGGCACGGTGGTCGCCAACGCACTCCGGAGGACCTGCTCGACCTGTTCTTCAGATGTAAAGCCCCCGACGAAAAGTTCACGGAGGACTGCTGCTGCACCGCCGAGGGCGAGCGCCAAAGCTGCAGCAACAAGGAGCGAGGTTCGCTTGTTTGGGAAGGACGCAGTAGTTGGCTGTGAGGCCGTATTGACAACGCGAGCATCGGCCACCTGCAACTGTGCCTGCGTATCGAGTTCCCTGAGCCTCTGAAGCAGATTTTGGTACTGAGTTCTGGCTATTTCAGAGGACTGCTGCAGCGAATAAATTTGCGTCAGGATCTCTGGCGGCAAGTTGCTCTGCAGCATAGCTGTGCGCATCTCATTGCGGACCGCGTCGCTTCTGTCGTCGTAGGTGGCAACCGTTTGCTGGAGCTTCGTCAGTTCCTGGCCCGCCTGGGCGACGATGTTTTCTTGTATTTTCTGCAGTTCGGCGCGTAGATCTACCGCACGCTGGCTACCTTCGGCGACGGTGGCGAGAGACTTGTTCAGCTCGTCCTGCTTCTTTTGCAGTTCGCGTATGGCGTCTGCTTGAAGATTTGCGGTTAGAGCGCCAACATCGTTGGCGTTAACGCTGAGCTCAACAACCTTAGCAATCCCGCTGACCTTGTCGCGTTCCGACTTAAGTCGTTCCAGCTCGGATCGCAGTTGAGCAATCTTAGGGGATGCGGATTCCTTTTCTATGCGGTCGAGATTTTGAGTGAGGTAGCTATCAAAGCCTCGCTCGCTTTCGATCAGGGAGCTGTTGGCCTGATTGAGTTGGGCCTCGATGCTATTTCGGGAAGACAGCGTCCGCGAGATCTTTGACTGCAACTGTTGGTCAATGTACACCGAACTGATGGCGTTCGCGAGGCGTGCAGCTTTCGCCGGATCACTCGACGTGACGGAGACGCCAATAATATATGTTAGACCTTCACGCCGGACCGACACGGCATTCTGAAATCGGTCGAGTGTCTCTCCCAATAACTCCTCCCCAGATCTAGGAGCGGAAGGCTGCATGTTCAGATAGGCCTTGAGCCAATCGAACCGCGTGGGCCGAACACCGAACTCTGCATCTGCAAGAAGATTTTCCCGCTTGATCACTTCAAGATAAACATTGTCCGATTTTAGGATCGAGACTTCGCTTTCCACGCGAGCATTAGCATCGCTGAGCGAAACGTTGGTCCGTTCGTCCGGCTGAAGCAGATCCTTGTTGGAAAGATCGACCAGTAGCTTGGTGGTTGCAGTATATTTCGGAGTGAGCGTGTAAAGCGCTCCGCCGGCTATGCTGACGGTGAAAACGACAACCGATACTATGAGCCAGAACTGGCGCCGGAGCAGACCGATGATGGACTTAAGGTCGATCTCTTGATCCATGATATGCTCCTGAAAATCTATCGGCTGGCGGATGAGGCGTGTGTATCAGGCCAGTACATTTGTGCAATGCGAATTAAATCGGTTGGTTAATCCGAAAGGAGAACTGTCATGCCATCTTCCTTAATGCGCAAAGCGGCGAGCCGGCCACTTTCGTAGACCTTCAGGTCCAGGTTCACGCGAGACCCTAATCTCACTTCCTTGACGGGTGTATGGCCGTGGATGACGGTGTATTGACCGGAATAGGACTCCCATTCGAATTCGTGCGGCCGGCTCGTCAGCAACACTTCATCGTCCTGGTTATCAAGCGACCGTCGTGGGTCGATGCCAGCATGCGCGAAACAAAAGGCCCCAAGCGTCACCATGGAGGGAAGGTCCCTCAGAAATCCAATATGATCTATAGGAACAAGTGTCTTTATCTGGGTTCGCAGCGGATGGAGGTCGTCGTCCAGATAAACTCCATAGGAGGCGAGCGTTTCATCGCCTCCAAGGCCAAGCCAGTCAGAATGGATCGAAGGCGCATCATAGAAATCGACAAACATTTGGTCGTGATTTCCGGCGAGGCAAATTCGCTGGAAACCTGGAGGAGGGGGCGCGGTAAGATGGTCTAGGACCGCAGAGGAGGACGGTCCACGATCGATATAGTCCCCCAGCATCACGATCAGCTTGTCGCCATCTCTCTCCGCGGCGTCAGCGACAATCTTCTCCTCGAGCCTCAGAAGCTGGTCAAGGCATCCATGGACGTCGCCGACTGCGTAGATGCTTGAGTATTGATTTTCGAGCTGCAAGCGGCGCCTGGGTTTGCGGGGCATTTTGCGATGGCTGGGAAAAAATTGCCTAAAGAAGCTCTTCATGTAGCACTTTTCGACCTTTCTGCTCCTGAAGCAATGCGTCCAGCTGCCGTTCCGATGATAGCTGCAAAGAGCAGGGAGTAGCCCTGGATTTCGAGGCTGAAATCCACAAGCGCGTGGAGGCACGCGATTGTCGCGATGGATAATGAGGTGATCGCGACATAATCAGGAGTGCGACGGGTCCAGTAGACGTGAATCAGGCGCACCAAAAGGCAAAGAAGGATCAACCAGGGAATGGAGCCGAAGATCAGGCCATAATCTGCCCAAAGGCCGAGGTATGAGTTATGGGCCTTCTGCCAGATCAGATCGATGCTGACCGGTTGCTGATGGATGAGCGGGAATGCGAGCTCATAGGATCCTCCTCCGAATCCGGTGAACGAGCGTTTGCTGATCATCTCCCACGTCTGCTGATAAAGCTCTGTACGGATATCCGCATCTCGATCAACCGATCCAAGGCGTTCAAGGGTCAGACCGCCAAAGCCAATAATGAGGACTGGCAAGGCGACGATCGCACCGAGCGCCAGCATCGAAACGCGAAACTTGATCGATCGACCACTTCGTCCTTTGAAAGAGCTGAGTAGGAGGACGAGGACGATCCCGACCAATCCGACAAACAGGCCCATTCGAGATCCGGTCCCATTGAGCACCGCAAGAACAAGCAAAATTGCGGGCAGTTTGAGAAGTACGGCTCTCAAGCGGCCGTAACCTACCCCTTGGTCAAGGTCCCTGACAAGCGACACCACACCCAGAACTGCGCCGCTCGCGAGGAAAGTGGCAAAGGTGTTTCTGTTGACAAAGGCGCCCGTCATGGACCCGAGATAAGCCCATTTCGGGCCGATGACTGTTGCATCTTCGAATTCGTAAAACAGCAGGAATCCGCATGCGGCGTGAAGCGTGATAACCCAGAACAGAATGTCCAGGAACTGTATTGCGCGCTGCTCGTTTCGGGTGAACTGTAGAGCTAGATAGCTGATGATCGCAACGTTCGACCAGGCAATGATGGCAAGGAGGGTTTCTCCAGGCGCGACACTGATCGTGCCACTTTGCGGGAGGTCTGGCACATAGAATAGCTGAAACATCCTCAAAGGCACGATCTGCAGAACTGCGAATGCCAAAAAAGAGATTCCGAGGAGCACTTCGACCTTGAAGCCCGAGAGGGAGGCCGCGGGCTTGGAACGTGTCAGCAATAGCGCAGCCGTGTTCAGGCAGAGAATCGCAGCCAACACCATCAGAACAATGGGCCAAACGAGCGGCCGATTCCCCCCAAGTGCAAAAGGTGTAATCGTCAGCACAACGACGACAGCCCACATCGAAATGCTGTTGATAAGCGGACGTGTCATAATTGCCCCTGCCATGTCTCGCCTGTTTATGTCGCCCCGCGCAATGCCCTTCAGCCGTCAGTTCGAGGCCGCACGTCGCACGTTTGTAATGAACCGCCTCTGATCACGCTCCGGAAGGGTTTCGACTATGTCGGTGATTCTTTCACGAAAGTCAGCGTCCGACAGATATCGTTGCGCAACCGACCTTATGCCGGTCAAGCTCGTGACCATCAGCTCTAGGTCCCTCTCGGCATTGGTCTTGTTGATTTCGGAGAGATTAGTACGTGCTGTCTCGAACAGCTCAACTCTGTGGGCGGCGATCCATTGTTCGTTTGGCCCAGCTGCCTTCGAATAGGCAAGGTATCGGTTCATACCGTCGACGTTATGAAGAATGAACGACGCGCGCGCGGCCAGGACCCACCCGAAAGAGTCTACTGGGGTCTTCGCCGTATACTGAAGCGCCAAGTCCAGACAATTCTTGGCAAGCATCTGACGCTGAGCATCATCGGCTACCGAATACCAAAGTCCGGTCATTCCCTGCATGCAAGCCAGCATCAGACGCTTATGGCCGTAATAGGAGCTTGTTGGCTTAAGGTCACCGTCGCGCAGCGCCTCGGTCGCGCCTATGCTTGCCCCGTCACCATAGGACAAAACAGGCAACTCCTGCGTGAACCCGTAGGCGCCAAGAGCAAGACCGAATATCCCTGCGATCAAGATTACCGGACTTGCCATTGATCAGTCTAGACTTTCATCTCACCAGACGTCGGGCACTGCCGACACAAAAGAAAGAGGGCACGTCTCCATGCCCCCTCCAGAAATTTTAACCTAAGCCTGGCTTAGTCGTTGCTTCCCAGGCGACCACCTTGCGGAGAATTGGTGCCACCCGTAGAAGCCGTCTGGAAGCCTGGGTTCATCACAGCCAGCGCAACCTGCTGAAGACGGGCACGAAGGGCCGGGTCAACGGCAGCAAGCGCCAATGCGTCGACACAGGCCGAAACGCTGGACTTTACCGGCACGCTGGTGCTGGCGCCAACCTGCTGACCGAGCGCCACCACAGCCTGGGTAATCAGCTGATCGTTCAACGTTCCAGAAAGCTTGGCTTCGTTGAGGAATGCGTCGACAGCACCGGTACCGGCGTTCGGCATCGTGCACGAAGCGACGACACCGGGGATACCTGCGGACTGCGCATGTGCGGCGAATGGCATAACTGAAGCCGCGACAGCGGCGAATAGTGCGATTTTCTTCATGGCGTCACTCCTTACCTAGCATTTCTTCTAGCAAAGGCTTTCTTCCTTCGCAAGTGCACATGTGAAAAAAAGCTTAATCAATATGCTTAACAGATGGTTCCGTTGCAGTGTGTACTTCGGCCAGAGATTTCGATCTTTGCTTGTGCTCTTCAGAAAAACGACGATCGATACAATTTTAGTCGAAGGTTTAAATCAGTCTCAGGACGTCCTGTTTATGTTGGTCTCATCGACGAACAACGCCGACGAAAAACAAAAAAAGAAATCGAACAGGGAATACCGAGATGATCAAGAAAGCATTGGTAGCACTGACTACAATCCTTGTCGTCGGCGCAGGATCCGTCACACAATCATATGCCTTCCAACCCGGCGGTTTCGCAAGGCAGCTCGAATGGGGAAGGACCCGCACCGCATCGCCGGCGCCGTTGCAGATGCAGCTTTTCTGCCTGCAGAACCCTCAGGACTGCAAGGCCTCGAAGTCGAAGCTCGTCTCCTATACCCCTCGCGTGCAAAAACTGCTCCACATGGTCAACGCCTCGGTGAACGCATCGATCATTCCTCGGAACGAGAAGATCGATGTCTGGAGCATCAATCCGCGCTACGGCGACTGCGACGATTATGTGATGACCAAGCGTCACCGCTTGATCAAAGCCGGCATCCCTGCCTCCGCTCTTCGCGTCGCAATGGTGCGTACACGTTGGGGTGAGGGGCACGCGGTTCTGCTGGTCAAGACCGATGCTGGCGAATACGTTCTCGATAATCTCAAGAAGACCGTCGTGCAGCGCAAGCGCACCGCCTACAGCTATGTCAGTGTCTCCGGCTCCAACGCACTTGCCTGGAACTGACCCAGCGACCTGAAAACCTGTGAGAGCACCTGCCAGCAGCGGGTGCTCTCGACTTTGTGAAATCGTGTCATCCCCATTGCCATCATTTTTTCCGGCCGGTCGTTCAAATGCGACCCAAGGAATTAACCTGTTTTACACGGCTATAAGAGACCATGTGTATTTAAGGAGTATTGGAGATGACCCCTAGATTCAAAGCCTATGCGGGCGCGTTCGTATTGTCCGGTATGTGCTGGGCTCTTTTGATCACCGTGACTGCGGGTGTCATCCGGTCCATTGAGGGGGTCACAGACCCGGTGACCACGGCGAGCGTCGAAAAAGATGAGCCGAACTCGTCATCAAGACTTCAGAATTGATGCCGCTGTTCTCTGATCCTTCGGGAGGGTCTCATCACATTGCTTCGTACCGAATTCCAAGCGCAGCCGTTCAGCATTCTTTGGAACCGAGACCTCGTAGGCGACCTGCTCTTGGTGGCCATGGGCGACGAAAGGTGAGCTAAACACCCCTGTCACAAGCTTTTTTCGGCCGTCGAACACAAGCCCGAAAAGGCAGACAGTGTCATCGTCGGCAGGATCGTCATTCGTCAGATCGACCAGGATTCGATATCTGTCCTTGCCAAGCGGATTGGCGTAGACGTTAAAGCTCTGAGGGCGCTTCCAGTCCCACTTTCCTTTCAGAAGCAGGCAGGGCTTGGCCTGCGCTTTACAACTCGAGATCGAGGCGACCTGCCAGACATAATTCTGGGCCCCGAGCGTCGGGGCGATCGCTGAGGGATCGCTGGCCAGTAGACCCATCGCAATTGCGAGTTCTTTCAACGGCGTCGTCATTCGCTGTTCGTCTCCAGTCGTCGAGCCTGTCCATTGCAGCTGATTCGATGCTCACAAGCTAAAATCGAACTACCGCAGCCCCCTTGCAAGGGGCATCTGGTCGACAAGCTGCTGTTCCGGTTGCAAATGTTTCGATACCCGCGCGTGATTTACCGGACCGGGACTGTGCTGTTTATATGTGTGGCGCTCAAAGCGATTGGCGTTTGTCCAAGTCCATCGTGCCGTTCGTTACAATGCTCCCGGATACTCCAGGCGATCCTGCTTCATCGCGGCCAGCTGTTCGCTGCGATCCTATGACATAACCGAGCTCGGTGGAGAATTGCTGCTCTCCTCGAAGTTATAAGCTGACATCATCTTCATAGAAGTGATGCCAGAATCGCCTTCAGTTCCTGTTCGATCGACGGACGGATGTCCGGGCGCTCGATGGCAAAGGCGACATTGGCGAGGAT
>NZ_VFYP01000013.1 GCF_006443685.1 Rhizobium glycinendophyticum
GCTGCTGGCTGCCGGCCGAAACATTTTCCGATGCGGCGAGCGCATCGCTGACGACGCCGCGGAGACGCTCGACCATGTTGCGGAGCGCAATGCCCAGTGTGTCCTTGTCGGAGGCTGGCTTTGGCGAGACGGTGAGGTCACCGTTTGCGATCTGGTCTGCAACGGTTGCCGTGTTGCGGAGGTTGGCCGTCATTTTCTCAATGGCGAGGCCGAGCACATCCTTTTCGGACAGCAGCTTGACCTCTGTCGACAGGTCGCCGATGGAGATCATGTCCGCCAGATGCGCGGTGCTGCGAAGGTTGGCCGTCATGGCATTGACGGAATCGACGAGATCCTTGATTTCATCATTGGTCTTGATCTCGACCTGCTGACTGAGATCCCCGATGGCAACGGCGCCAACGACGGTCTGGATCTTTTTCAGACCCGTGCTGATCCCGGAGATGATCCAGAGTGCGGCTGCGAGCGCGATGATTGCCGCCAGAACAGACGCAGTGATGAGCATGGTCTTGCTCGACCCATAGAGGTCGGCGTTTTCCGCGATCGTCTTTGCCATACCCTTGTGCTGGATCTCGATGAGGCTTTGGACGGCGGCCACCAGATCGCCGGTCAGGGCGCGCAGTTCGCCCATGGAAAGCGTGACCGCTCCTGTATGGTTGCCGGTTGTTTCCATCGACTTCAGCGTTTGCGTCTTCTCCTGGAAGGCGGCCGTCAGATCGAGGATTTTCTGCCAGTAAGGCTTGCCTTCAGGAGAGGCGATGGCAAGACCATCGCGTGTCGACTGCATGAGGGTATCGATCTGCTCGACCGACTGGGAGAAGTATTTTTCGTCATCCGCGGCCGACTCCGCGATCAGCGCGTTCTTCTGAGCGCGGATCGCGTCCAGTGCCGCGACATTGGCTGTGAGCGCCAGTTCCAAGCGCCGGACCGGGCCGTCGACCATCGCGCTGCTGGCGGCGTTGAGTGTCGCCAGGCTAAAGGCGCTGTATGTTGCTAACCCTGCGATGATGAGGATTAGAGTCGCAAAGACGATTGTCAGTTTGAGCTTAATTGTACCACGCATACCCTTGCCCCGATGTTCTCGCCGCCGTTTATCGCGGATATCCTGAAAGTGGTCTTGTTGGGATCAACCCGGCCCTTTCGGCCGGGGTTGATCCTGTCGCTGTCATGCACTCTGCTTGAAGTGCGCATCCTCGTCGTCCCCGGCACCCATTGCGAGGTCGAGGGCAAAGCCCTTGGCGCGTGCCTGTTGGGCAGAGACGCTTTGAGCCGATTTGCGTGCCGGTGCCTTGACCGTCTGCGTCGGTGCCGGCCTGCGGGCCTGCTGGACGGACTGGCTTGCGATGGTGCTGGCCGTATTCACCTTGAAGAAAGCGATCGAAGCCTGCAGCTCTTCGGCCTGGGCGGCGAGTTCTTCCGAGGTGGCCGACATCTCTTCCGAGGCGCCGGCGTTCTGCTGGGTCACCTTGTCGAGCTGCTGGATCGCCTC
>NZ_VFYP01000014.1 GCF_006443685.1 Rhizobium glycinendophyticum
TGCTCTGATCCCCAAAAACTGGACCGTTCATAACTGGAGTTTTCCGCGGTAATTTCCCGGCTGGGGAAAAGGAGCGGAAGCATGAAGGCATCGAAGTTTTCGGACGCCCAGAAGGCGTTCATTTTGAAGCAGGGCGACGACGGCGTGCCCGTGGCTGAGATTTGCCGGAAGGCGGGGATCAGCCAGGCGACGTATTTCAATTGGCGCAAGAAGTATGCGGGTCTGCTGCCCGATGAGATGCGTCGATTGAAGGCTCTGGAGGATGAGAATTCCAGACTGAAGAAGATTGTCGCCGATCTGACGCTGGACCGTGAGATGCTCCAGGACGTCATCCGCCGAAAGCTCTGAGGCCTGTACGGAAGCGCAAGCTGATCGACGGGATGCTGGTGGACTGGGGCATATCGATCCGACGGGCCTGCAAGGTCTTGAAGTTCGACACATCGACCTACCACTACAAGTCCCGCCGCACCGGACAGGCCCCACTCGAACGACGCATCAAGGAGATTTGCGAGACACGTGTGCGGTATGGCTACCGCCGCGTCCATGTGCACCTGCGCCGAGATGGTTGGAAGATCAATATGAAGAAGACACGCAGGATTTACAGCGAGTTAGGGCTTCAACTGCGCAACAAGCATCCCAAGCGCCGGGTGAAGGCAAAGCTCAGAGATGATCGCCAGGAGGCGGTCGGGCCGAACGACGTCTGGGCGATGGACTTCGTTCACGACCAGCTCGCGACCGGCAAAAAGCTGCGCATCCTGACTGTGGTCGACACGCACTCGCGCTACTGCCCGGCCGCCGACGCACGCTTCACCTACCGGGGCGAGGATGTGGTCCAGACACTGGAAGGCATCTGCCGGAAGACCGGCTATCCGAAAACGATCAGGGTGGACAATGGCAGCGAGTTCATCTCCCGAGACCTCGACCTTTGGGCCTATGCCAACAACGTCACACTGGACTTCTCACGACCTGGCAAACCAACCGACAACGGCTTCATCGAGGCGTTCAACAGCAAGCTGCGGTCGGAGTGCCTGAACGTTCATTGGTTCCTGACCCTTGCGGATTCCCGCGAAAAGTTAGAGACTTGGCGCAGGTACTACAACGAGGAACGTCCTCACTCGGCGATCGGATATAACGTCCCGATCGCCCTGCATAATCTCGGTGGCGCAACCAGCCAGCCATCGTGATCAGAGCCGGAAAACTCTAATCACCGGCGGTCCAAAGCTTGGTCTCAGAGCA
>NZ_VFYP01000015.1 GCF_006443685.1 Rhizobium glycinendophyticum
GTTGCTCCCACCGCGCCATTTGGCGTAACAAAAAACGCCGAGGCTCTAATCGCCGCCGGATGAAAGTTCAGTGGCAGGTCAAAGGGCCGAGTGCAGCCGCTTGGCATTGTAGATATACTCAATGAACCTGGGCAAGCGTTCGGCCACATCCGCAAATGTTTCTTAGCCGGCAAAGTAGACGTCCCCGACTTTCAGGGTCTTCATGAAGCTCTCTGCCAGAGCATTGTGATAAGGGTTGCCGACGGCGCTCATGGAACCCTGCAGACCGGCGGCATTGAGCGCTCGTCGGTAGGTCTCACTCGCGTATTGGCATCCGCGGTCCGTGTGGTGGATGCAGCGGGGTGGAGGTTTTCTGTTCTCAAGGGCCGAACGCAACGCTGCCAATGCCAGCGGCGTATCCAGGCGTTTTGACAGGCCATAGCCGACGACTTTCCGGCTGCAAGCATCGAGAATGACGGCGAGATAGCAAAAATCGACGGCTATGCGGATTTATGTGAAGTCGGCCACCCAGACCATGTCAGGCCGCGACGGGATCGCATTGCGATAAAGGTTCGGGTAAACAAGTGAATCGTGGTTGCAGTCCGTCGTGCGGACATACCGCTTGCGAGGCTTGATTCCCAGGCCGTTGGCCCCGCATGACGCGGGCGACACGCTTGTGGTTGACCAAGTGGCCCCTTCGCAGAAGCTCGTGCGTTACGGGTCGGTACCCGTAGCCGGGCAGCTCGTCCTGGATATCCTCTATGATTGCAACGAGTTCCGTATCCCCAGGGTTCAACGCTCTCGCAGTTGATCGATAATAATAGCTGCTTCTCCGGAGATCGATCATTTGGCACCCCCGTCTGATAGAACAGGCCGGGGACCGGTGATGATGGAGGAGTTCCCGCTGTTGTCCGCGATCGCCTGGCGCGGTGTTTTTTCACCAGGTCCAGCTCCATGGTGAACTGGCCGACCTTGCGTTCAAGCGCCGCAATGTGTGCCTCGTACTCGGCAATAACGCTAGCCTCTGCTTCCTCGTCGTTCAGTTCACCACGATCGAACTGCGTGAGCCACAACTGGATGAGGTTAGCCGAAACACTTCTCCGATTGAGGCCCGCAGAGTGTATCAGTTTTTTCAGGTTTCGTGGTCCAGCTGCTCTGATCCCCAAAAACTGGACCGTTCATAACTGGAGTTTTCCGCGGTAATTTCCCGGCTGGGGAAAAGGAGCG
>NZ_VFYP01000016.1 GCF_006443685.1 Rhizobium glycinendophyticum
AAATACGGCGGCATGGATGTCTCCGAGGCAAAGCGGCTGAAGGCGCTTGAAGAAGAGAACGCGAAGCTGAAGAAGTTGTTGGCCGAGCAGATGCTGGATGTTGCCGCGCTCCGCGAGCTTCTTGCAAAAAAATGGTAGGGCCTGCCGCCAAGCGTGACGCCGTCGCGCATCTGAAGGCCATCATGGGTCTTTCGGAGCGGCGGGCCTGCCAGATCATTTCCGCCGACCGCAAGAGGATACGCTATCAGTCCTGCCGACCGCCGGAGGCCGAATTGCGAATGAAGCTGCGCGACCTCGCCAACCAGCGACGGCGGTTCGGATATCGGCGGCTGTTCATCGTGCTCCGGCGGGAGGGAGAGCCATCCGGCATCAACCGCATCTACCGGCTCTATCGCGAGGAGGGTGTCCGTGCGCAAGCGCAAAGCCAGGCGTCGCGCTGTTGGCACGCTTGCGCCGATCCTCATTGAAGCAAAGGCCAATGCCCGCTGGTCGCTGGATTTCGTCCACGATCAATTTGCGTGCGGCAGGCGTTTCCGCATCCTCAATGTGGTCGACGACGTCACGCGCGAATGCCTGGCGGCGATCCCGGACACATCGATATCAGGTCGTCGTGTCGCGCGAGAGCTGACGACGCTTATCGAGCGACGGGGTAAGCCCGGCATGATTGTCTCCGACAACGGGACCGAGCTGACCTCGAATGCCATCCTTGCATGGTCGAAGGATCACAAGGTCGAGTGGCACTACATCGCGCCGGGAAAACCAATGCAAAACGGCTATGTCGAGAGCTTCAACGGCCGCATGCGTGACGAGCTGCTCAACGAGAGCCTGTTCTTCGGTCTCGACCATGCCCGTAGCGCCATTGCGGAATGGGCCGACGATTACAATAATTTTCGGCCACACTCATCGCTCGGATACCAGACCCCGGCGGATTATGCCGGGATCATCGCCGCAACCGGCTCCAACGCTACGCAATGTGGAAGCTACGCGTTTCCGCCGGTTGCTCCCACCGCGCCATTTGGCGTAACAAAAAACGCCGAGGCTCTAATCGCCGCCGGATGAAAGTTCAGTGGCAG